>NZ_MUFF01000012.1:0-66508 GCF_001996105.1 Salinivibrio sp. IB643 | reverse complement strand
AAATAATATTCATCAATGGCACGATTTAGATAACGAATTTGTTTTACCTGCTTGTGCATTTCCTCTCCCCAAGGCACAGTGTCTCTACATTGTGGCCACCACGTTGGCACCATATAACTGCCACAGCACATGGCTGCCACAGCACATCAATCAACACTATGGAGAGGAAAATTATGTGTTCAATCTTTGGAGCGCTCGACATTAAAACCGATCCGCAACAATTACGTGACGTTGCGCTCAAAATGTCAAAAACCATGCGCCATCGAGGGCCTGACTGGTCGGGGATCTATTCATCAGATAAAGCTATTTTGGTCCATGAGCGCCTTGCGATTGTCGATCTTAACAGTGGTGCGCAGCCACTTTATAACCCACAACAAACCCAAGCGTTGGCAGTGAACGGTGAGATCTACAATCACAAAGAGCTTCGTGCCGAATTCGCGGCGGATTATCCGTTCCAAACAGAATCAGATTGCGAAATTATTTTGGCGTTATACCAAGAAAAAGGCGCTGAGCTGCTGGATTACTTAAACGGCATTTTTGCCTTTATTTTGTACGATGAAGAGCAAGATGCCTACTTGATTGGCCGCGATCATATTGGCATTATTCCGCTGTATCACGGCCATGATGAGCACGGTAACTATTATGTAGCGTCAGAAATGAAAGCACTGACACCGGTATGTAAAACCATCAGCGAATTCCCTCCTGGTCACTTTTTATGGAGTAAACAGGGCGAGCCTGTCCGCTACTACAAGCGCGATTGGATGGACTATGATGCCGTCAAAGACAACCGCACCGATAAAGCCGCGCTCAAAGAGGCGTTAGAAAGTGCCGTACACCGTCAGCTCATGACCGATGTGCCGTATGGCGTATTACTCTCTGGCGGGCTCGATTCTTCCGTGATCTCTGCGATCACCAAACAGTTTGCGGCGAACCGCGTTGAAGATGATGACCAAAGCCAGGCTTGGTGGCCGCGTTTACACTCATTTGCGATTGGTCTTGAGGGCGCGCCTGACTTAAAAGCAGCCAAAGAGGTTGCCGATCATCTAGGGACTGTTCATCACGAATTCACTTACAGCATTCAAGAAGGGCTAGACGCCATTCGCGATGTGATTTATCACATTGAAACCTATGATGTGACGACTATTCGCGCCTCT
The DNA here is from genome assembly GCF_001996105.1 of Salinivibrio sp. IB643. Lineage (NCBI taxonomy): Bacteria > Pseudomonadati > Pseudomonadota > Gammaproteobacteria > Vibrionales > Vibrionaceae > Salinivibrio > Salinivibrio sp. IB643. Next base: position 65,354 of record NZ_MUFF01000012.1, on the reverse strand, counting down.
ACACCTATGTATCTGATGTCACGAAAAATTCGCGCGATGGGGATCAAAATGGTGCTCTCCGGTGAAGGCGCCGATGAAGTCTTTGGCGGATATCTGTATTTCCACAAAGCGCCCAACGCACAAGAATTCCACGAGGAAACCGTGCGTAAACTGCTCGCGCTAAACATGTTCGATTGTGCCCGCGCCAACAAATCGATGGCCGCCTGGGGAGTGGAAGCCCGTGTGCCTTTCCTCGATAAAGCATTTTTGGAAGTAGCGATGCAAATCAAACCGGACGATAAAATGTGCGGTAACGGTAAAATGGAAAAACACATCATTCGTGAGTGTTTTGGCGATTTACTGCCCGAATCAGTGGCATGGCGACAAAAGGAGCAGTTTAGCGATGGGGTTGGCTATGGCTGGATTGATACCTTAAAAACCATTGCCGACGAAAAGGTCAGCGACCAGCAGTTAGCCACCGCTGAATTTCGCTTTCCATACAACACGCCGACCACCAAAGAAGCGTATATGTATCGTGAGATCTTCGCAGAGCTTTTCCCGCTCGACGATGCGGCGAAATGCGTTCCAGGCGGCCCATCCATTGCTTGCTCAAGTGCCAAAGCCATTGAGTGGGATGAATCTTTCAAAAACCAAGCCGATCCCTCTGGCCGCGCCGTACGCACTGTCCATGAAAAGGCGTATCAATAACAACGTCCGTATCCTCGCAATAAAAAACCGCCAAATTGGCGGTTTTTTTATTCGTATTCAAAGCCTCTCGCCTTAGCGTTCCCAGTAGGCTTCTTCCAGGCTATCTTCACGTTCTGGCAACCCGCGAGAAAGACGTGGTGAGTGCTGCGCCAATACCTCATAGCTCACACGGTTGGCGTATTTACACACCTGAGAGAAAGACGAGTAGGTCAAAAATGGATACTGGTGTTTACGCGAGTTAGGCACATTGTCACGGTGGTAACGGTTGGCTGACATATCATGCAGCAACGCAGAGAGGGCACCGTCACCCGCACCATTGGTATTTTTAATCCGTTCCGGTCCCCCCATATAAGGGGCAATATGCGAATACACTTTTATTGGATTTTCGCAATCGGCTTTGATCATTGGACGGCTGAACTCATACATATTGAACTCAGGAATCGCACCAGGTAGCAGCGGTAGCGACGTTTCACGTTTGGCTTTGTCTTCACTGTAGCCGGCCATGTATAGGCCAATCGGGCCTGCGGTGCAAAGCACCATGTCCACCCATTGTAGCGTCGCGTCAGCCGCCAACAGCGGATCACTTTCTCCGGTCAACGCCTCGCCTTCATCTTCGTTCATGGCAACCACACTGACGTGTTCAGCGAGAAAATCGCGCCACCACTGTGGGTTTTGTTCAATCACATATTTGGTGCCCAATGTCATGACTACCGGCACGTTATGCTTTTTGGCATATTTGATCGCACGCATGGTCGCATCTGGCATCGGATCGCCTTCTTTACAACGGACCAAGTACGCAGTCAGTACCAACGCCGAGGCGTTTTCAAAGATATGCTCAGGAATCGAATCAGGATGGAGTTGGTTCATCAAGCCTTCGTTGATGGCAAACGTACGCTCACCGCAATCGCCAATCAGCGCATAGCAACGACCAATCGGGCCTTGAACCGGTTGCAGGTAGTTCAGATCCATCCGGCTGGAGGTGTTACACAAATACCGATAAGAATAACTACCAATACGAATATCCTGGCTCATTACCCCTAGCAAGATCGACTGATCGTCAGCCAATGCGGAATAATTGTGTAAGGTATTGCCAATGGTGCCGCCGGCAAACTCATGCGTCACTAAGTTGTTATCTTTTAGCTCTTGATACAAGGCTTCGGCACGCTCATCATCAATCACCAATGAGTGGCCCTTGCTTAAACCATAACGTTCCAGAAACTCATCACCTACTTTCGCTTCTATATCGACCAAGGTTTGATCAATGCCGATGACATGAGGGCGCTTAAAGCCGCGGTCCGTGGCAGGATTGAGCAAAGGATCCCGGGCATGAACCGGAAAGTAGTGTTTAGACTTACGTTGTCCTGGAAATTTCATGGTTCGTGTAACTTGGCTAATGGAAGGAAGGCGCGAATTCTATCACAGAATTTGCGCCTGCGTAGCGTCTGGCCTACGAATTTTCTCGCCTACCAGCCTTGCGTATGGTCTGCCACCAGCGCGGCAAGTAAATCAATGTGGGCCTTGTCATCGTTTAAGCATGGAATAAAACGAAAGGCTTCGCCACCGGCTTCTAAGAAGATATCACGACACTCTCCGGCGATTTCTTCTAAGGTTTCCAAGCAGTCAGATGAGAACGCGGGAGTCATGATATCTAACGTTTTGACCCCCTGGGCTGGCAACCCTTCCAAGGTTTTGTCGGTGTAAGGCTTCAGCCACTCTTCACGGCCAAACCGTGATTGATAACTCATCATAATGGCATCATCTGGCAAACCTAATTCGGCTTGGAGCAACGCGGTAGTCTGTTGGCAATGCTGCGGGTACGGATCGCCATTATCGGCAAAACGCTGCGGGATCCCATGATACGAACATAACAAGCGATCCCCTTTTCCATGCTGCTCCCAGTGGCGTTTCACCGACGCCGCCAACGCGGATTGATAAGCAGGGTGATCGTGATAATGATGCACATAGCGCAATTCGGGAATACGTGGTCGCCCTTTGAGTGATTTGGCTACCTTATCAAAGACCGCCGCCGTGGTGGTGGCCGAGTATTGTGGGTAAAGCGGTACGATTAGAACCTTTTCACAGCCTTGTTGCTCCAGCGTCTCAATGCCCTGGATGATTGACGGTGTCCCATACGTCATACCCAGAGCAACTGGCATATCTACTTGTTTTGCTAACGCATCACGCTGACGTTTGGCATACACCATTAACGGTGAGCCTTCCTCCATCCATACACTTTGATACAGTTTGGCGACCTTGGGTGACCGTACCGGCAAAATCACGCCGTGCAATAATGGGCACCATAACCAGCGGGTTAAATCGACCACTCGGTGATCATGCAAAAACTCAGAGAGAAAGCGCTTTACAGCGGCGGGCGTCGGTTCATCTGGCGTCCCCAAGTTGACCAATAGCACGCCAACTTGGTGTTTATTTTCTGTCATGATGGTTGTCCTTGGCATCGGCTCAGTCAAAGAGCGAATAATAGTAATAAGTGAAATGCAGCTTGCCATAAAAAAACCGGAGCGACTAATCGTCTGCTCCGGTTTCTGCTATCCGTCATACCGATGACGTCATAGGGTTACACCGCATCGGGCGTGGCGCTGATTAGCCGAGTACTTTTTGAATCTCGGTGCTGACCTGCTCTACCGCTTGGGTGCCGTCAAAAGTGACAAACTGGGTATTGCCGGCATCGGCTTCTTTTTTATAGTACGCAATCAGTGGTGCCGTTTGATTGTGATACACGTTTAGACGCGCACGCACTGTCTCTTCTTTATCATCATCACGCACCACCAGCGGCTCGCCCGTCACGTCGTCTTTCCCTTCCTCTTTCGGTGGGTTGTAAACCAGGTGATAGGTGCGACCAGAGGCCAGATGAGCACGGCGACCACTCATACGCTCTACGATAACGTCGTCCGGAACGTCGAATTCGAGTACGTAATCAATCGCGATACCGATCTCTTTAAGGCCATCCGCTTGCGGAATCGTACGTGGGAACCCATCTAGCAAGAAGCCGTTGGCACAATCATCTTGCGAGATACGCTCTTTAACTAGGCCAAGAATAATGTCGTCAGACACCAATTCGCCCGCATCAATAACTGCTTTGGCTTTTAAACCAAGCTCAGTGCCCGCTTTAATCGCGGCGCGCAACATGTCACCGGTAGAAATTTGCGGAATCCCGTATTTTTCCATGATGAACTGCGCTTGCGTCCCTTTACCCGCGCCCGGTGCACCCAAAAGAATGATGCGCATAGTGATCCCCTTTATGATTATTTAGGTTTCGTTAAACTGCGTCTATCGCCGCAAAGACCCGAAACATACACGCTTAGCCAAACGCTATCAAGCCCGGCATCCGGCCGGGCTTGTCGTTCGTCACTGAGTATGTTGATTGACTCGACCTGTGTCGATTATACCTTGGTCAGAAGTTGATTGACCGACGCCAAGAACTCTGACGGATCATCCATGCTGCCCTTCTCTGCCAACATCGCTTGGCCGAGCAACATTTCTACCCAAGTACCAAATTTTTGCTCGTCGCTTTCATCCGCCATGCGCTTGATGAGATCATGCTCTGGGTTTAGCTCAAAAATGTATTTCACATCAGGCGCTTGCTGGCCAGCGGCTTCTAGCAACTTCGCCATTTGTGTGCCCATTTCAAACTGATCAGTCACAACCACAGCTGGGGTGTCTGAAAGCTTAAACGTGGTGCGCACATCTTTCACCCGCTCACCAAGGTGAGATTTCACCCGCTCAACCACAGATTCAAACGCTTTTTCGGTTTCTTCGCGCTCCGCTTTTGCCTCTTCATCGTCGAATTGGCTGAGGTCGAGATCCGCTTTGGTGATCGCTTGGAACGATTTACCATCGAACTCGGTCAGGTAGCTCATCAGCCATTCATCGATGCGATCGTACATCAAGATCACTTCAATGCCTTTGGCTTTAAACTGCTCCAAGTGTGGGCTGTGTTTCGCGGCGTTATAGCTATCTGCCGTGATGTAGTAGATCTTGTCTTGCTCTTCTTTCATGCGCGACACATAGTCGGCCAACGACACGGTTTGCTCAGCGCTGTCTTCGTGGGTTGAAGCAAAACGCAGCAAGCCAGCAATTTTTTCTTTATTGCTGAAATCTTCCGCTGGACCTTCTTTCATCACCAAGCCAAACTCACGCCAAAATGTTTGATACTTGTCGGCATCATTTTTGGCCAGTTTTTCTAGCATCGACAGAACACGCTTGGTGCACGCCCCCCGCAGCGATTGGGTGATCTTGTTATCTTGTAAGATCTCGCGCGATACGTTGAGCGGCAAATCGTTAGAATCAATCAAACCACGCACAAAGCGCAAGTAGCTTGGCATAAATTGTGACGCATCATCCATGATGAACACGCGCTGTACATAGAGTTTCAGTCCATGTTTGTGCTCGCGGTTGTAAAGATCCCACGGCGCCTTAGAGGGGATATACAACAAGCTGGTGTAATCATTTTTACCTTCAACCCGGTTATGGCTCCAGGTTAGCGGCTCTGCAAAATCATGCGAAACATGCTTATAGAATTCTTTATATTCCTCAGCAGAGATATCGGACTTGGCACGGGTCCATAGCGCTTGCGCTTTGTTCACTTGCTCCCATTTGCCTTCGCCAGTCTCGTTCCCTTCCTCGTCTTTCTCTTGTGTCCACATTTCAACCGGAATACCGATGTGATCCGAATATTTACCGATCACTTCACGCAGGCGCCAGTCGTTAAGGAACTCTTTATCATCGTCTTTGAGGTACAGCGTAATGTCGGTGCCACGTTCCGCTTTACTAACAGGCTCAAGTGTATATTCACCTTCACCGGTTGATTCCCATTGCACCGCTTCGTCAGCCCCTAGCCCTGCAGCACGGGTACGTACCGTCACTTTATCCGCGACAATAAAGGCGGAGTAAAAACCGACACCAAACTGGCCAATCAAGTTGGAATCTTTGCTTTGATCTTCGTTCAGTTGTTTTAAAAACTCTTCGGTGCCTGATTTGGCGATGGTGCCGAGATTGGCAATAACATCGTCACGGCTCATGCCGATGCCATTGTCAGACACGGTGAGTGTGCCGGCTTCGCTATCAAAAGACAGACGAACGCGCAGATCACCGTCGTTTTCATACAGCTCAGGCGCTGATAGCGCTTTAAAGCGCAGCTTATCCGCGGCGTCCGACGCGTTTGAGACCAGCTCTCGAAGAAAGATCTCTTTGTTTGAGTAGAGAGAGTGGATCATCAACTGCAGCAATTTGGAGGTATCTGAACCAAACTGGTGTTTTTCTGGGGTTTTCACGCTCATGTCAATCTACCTAACACTATGATGTTTAAAGGCTGAGTGGGTAATCGACCCACGTCACGAAGAATTCATATTCAGTACCCCAGGATATAAGGGCCACATCAGCCGCTTTCAAGGTGTGATTGGTCAAATAAGCATCAGTTGAGAAAAAGAAAGCCTAACCGGGCGGTTAGGCTTGATAAGCGGTTAGCGATATTGACGCCGTTAGCGATATTTAAGCTGTTGACGGCCAATAATGGAGTGCGACAGCGTGGTGCCATCCACCAATTCAAGCTCACCCCCCATGGGAACACCGTGGGCGATACGGCTCGCGCCCACTTGGTGTTCTTGGCAAAGCTCAGCGATGTACTGCGCCGTGGCTTCTCCTTCTACCGTGGGATTGGTCGCCAGAATCAGCTCTTCAATCGGTTCACTTTGCAAGCGCTTTTCCAAAACGTCTAACCCGATATCTGCCGGCCCAATCCCATCTAATGGCGACAAGTGCCCCATTAAGACAAAATAGCGCCCGGCATATTGGCCGGTCGCTTCAACGGCGGCAATATCGGCCGGGCTTTCAACCACACAAATCAGTCCGGTTGCTTGTCGTTTCGGGTTATCACAAATGGCACACACGTCTTGCTCTGTAAATGTCCGGCACTGGCTGCAGTGGCCAATGTCGGTCATTGCCGTGCTCAGTGACTGCGCCAGGGCAAGCCCCCCTTGGCGATTACGTTGCAAAAGGTGATACGCCATTCGCTGCGCCGACTTGGGACCCACCCCAGGTAAACAACGCAGCGAGTCCATCAGCTGTTCAAGTAACTGGCTGGTGCGCATAGATTAAAACGGCATTTTCATGCCCGGTGGTAACTGCATACCGCCTGTCACGTCTGCCATTTTTTCTTTCTGTTGCTCTTCAACACGACGGGCAGCATCGTTGAATGCGGCTGCAATCAAGTCTTCCAGCATGTCTTTGTCATCTTCCATCAAGCTATCATCGATGTCGACACGACGGATGCTATGGCTGCCTGTCATGATGACTTTCACCATGCCTGCGCCCGCTTCGCCTGTCACTTCCATACTGGCAATTTCTTCTTGTACTTTTTGCATGCGCTCTTGCATCTGCTGCGCCTGCTTCATCATGTTGCCCATTCCGCCTTTACCAAACATAATTCTCTCTCTTGGTTAGGTGTCTCAAATTGGTCGAATGCTGTCTTCTTCTAACTCCGCCGCAAAACGTTGAAGCATAAAAGTGACATTCGGATCATTATGCAGGCTGTGTGTCGCCTGCGCTAATTTTTGTTGATAGAGATGCTCGCGCCGCTCTAACGGTGTGATTCCCGACGTGCCGAGCTGTACCTCTAAGGTTATGGGGGCGCCCAAGGCCGTCGTCAAGGCCTGCGTTAATTGTTGCTGCGCTTTTTCGGTATTCAGATGTGATTGATCAGGCCTTAATGTCAGCCGAACCTGGTCGCCTTCACGGACCATAGCGGCATTGAGCGCCATTTGTTTCACCAACCGCTCGACCTCAAGGCTATCGGCCAACGCACACCAAGGATCTTGTTGGTTAGTCTCCTGCACCAACTTGTCGCGCATTGCTGGCGTTTTCTCATGCTCAAGCGCTTGTTTGAGCGCCTTTGGCGTCAACGACGACGCGGTGGCTGGCGCCTTGGCTTGGGGCTGAGAAGGACGCCATTGATAAGGCTCCGTCGCCGCCAATGATGTGTCGCGTTGCCGTGCGGGCACCGGCTCAGATGGCGTTGCAGTGGAGGTCGCGACTGAGTTGGCGTCAGACACAGGCGATGTCGATTCTGCAGCGGTCGCAACGCGATCCAACACAGATAATGCATCACTCTTGGCCGGTGTCTGTCTCGCCTTTTTTGCGCCAGACTCTGTCTGACTGGTTTGTCGCTTCATCCTGCTACGCAGCTGGTTGCGGGCTTGAATCAAACTCGATGCCGCAGACGCGGGCGCCTCACTGGCTGGCACGTCTGATGCGTCCGTTGCTGGCGTCGTATCCTTAGCTGGAGCCGCGTCCGTTGCTGGCGTCGCGTCTGTCGCGGGAGCCGATGCAGGCGATATCGGTGTGCTGTCATCGTGATCAGCCGCCGACGAAGCGTGATCAGGCACAGATGCGAGCGGATCGGCCGGCCTGGTGTCAGGCGCAGAGGGTGTCGCCGAGATAGATGATTCGGATGAGGTAGGCCCACGGCGATCCGACGCGGCAACTTGCGCTTTTAATGCGCTAATTGCTTGTGTCGGATCAGGGTTTTCGCTCGCCGCTTTGGGCTGTGCGCCTGACGCCATACTTGAGGCGCTTGGCTGCGACGTTGGGGCGTGTTCGGGCACGGCAATAGCCACCGGCTCATAAGGGACCGTTTTAACCGGCTGGAACGCCAACATCCGCAGCAATACCATCTCTAGTCCCGCACGTCCATCGGGGGCATAAGGTAAATCTTGTCGACCCTGCAGCGCTATTTGGTAACATAGCTGCACATCTTGCGGCGTTAAGCGCGACGCTAAAGCCTGTATGCGCGCGTGATCACCCTCTGCATCATCGCGAGTTTGTGGCAGTGTTTGCGCCAACGCAATTTGATGAAGCTGGCCTGCGAGCTCTTTAAGCAACCCATCCCATTCGACGCCAATTTGTGCAATCTGCGCCAGCCCATTCATCAGCTCAACCGCATCTTGATTGACTAATGCTTCCAGTAACAACAACGCATTGTCACTGCTTAAGGTCCCTAGCATTTCTGCGACTGCGCGGGTGCTAATCTGACCGTTACCGAGCGCAAGCGCTTGATCGGTTAAGCTCAGCGCATCGCGCATACTGCCTTCTGCCGCACGTGACAATAGCATCAGCGCGCGCGCGTCAGCTTCGACGCCCTCTTGGCCAAGAATGTAATCGAGCTGGGTTTGGATCTGACTGGCGTCAAAATGTTTTAAATGAAACTGCAAGCAGCGCGACAAAATGGTCACCGGCAACTTTTGCGGATCCGTGGTCGCCAGCAAAAATTTCACATACTCGGGTGGCTCTTCCAGCGTTTTAAGCAAGGCATTAAAACTATGCCGCGACAGCATGTGGACCTCATCAATCAGGTACACCTTATACCGTCCGCGTGCGGGTTTATACTGGACGTTATCAAGCAGCTCGCGCGTATCTTCTACCTTGGTGCGTGACGCCGCATCAATTTCCAACAAATCAACGTAACGCCCTTCATCAATTTCACGGCAGGTGGCGCATTGGCCACACGGTGAGGACGACACACCCTGCTCGCAATTTAACCCTTTGGCAAAAATACGTGCGATGGTGGTTTTACCCACCCCCCGTGTTCCACTGAACAGGTAAGCATGGTGCAGGCGGTCATGATCGAGCGCATTGGCGAGCGCCGTCAGCACATGGCTCTGCCCCGCCACCGCGTCAAAGTTATGGGGGCGCCATTTGCGTGCAAGAACTTGATAACTCATGTCAATTGGCTTCCTAGTGGCTGATAAATGACCCAAGGCCCAGCGTCGTGTTCACCATTAATGGCCGGCAAACTCGCACAAACTGTACACACTAACGCCAAGCGCCGTCAGTTTTTCCTCACCGCCAATATCCGGTAAGCTAATCACAAAACCGGCGTGTTCCACGGTGCCGCCCAACCGACGCACTAATTTGACCGTGGCTTCAATGGTGCCACCGGTGGCGAGCAAGTCATCGATCACCAGCACTTTATCACCGTCATCAATGGCATCACTGTGGATCTCAAGCGTATCTTCACCGTATTCGAGCTGGTAATTTTCGCTGATCACCGCCCGTGGCAATTTGCCTGGCTTGCGCACCGGCACAAATGGCAATGCCAGCGCTAAGGCCAAGGGCGCGCCAAATAAAAAGCCGCGTGATTCGGTGCCAATCACCTTGGTAAAGCCTTGACCCCGATACTTTGCTACCAGGGCATCAATGGTGGCCTGGTAGGCGGTCGGGTCTTCCATCAAGCTGGTGACATCACGAAATAAGATGCCTGGCTTAGGGTAATCAGGAATGGTTTGAATGCTTTGTTTAATCACATCCAAGTTGTCGTTGCTCATGGCCAATTCTCATCGGTAAAAAACGCAAACCGCCATGTTATGAATTTTCGGCCGTACCAGCAACAGATTCCGTCTCAGGCAGGCGGAGAAACCAGCATAAGAGCACAATCAGACAAAGCAGTAGCATGCCTTTTAACCAGAGCGCTGGCACCATGTATATTGAGAATGAGAAACTGACCACGATCATCACCGTTGCCCGCTTTTTGACCCGCCGGCTGATGGCGCGTTGTTGGTACCAGTCAGTCAATATTGGCCCGAACGTTGGATGGGCATGAAGCCAATTGGCGATCCGGGGAGAGCCGCGCATAAAACAGCCGCTTGCGAGCAACAAAAACGGGGTTGTTGGTAACACAGGCAAAAACGCCCCGGCGGCACCGAGTGCGACCCAAAACCAACCCAAACCGTTCCACGCCCAACGCCAAGCGACGGATGGAGCTGGCGGCGCGGCTGTTGTTTGTCGCGCTTTTGACTGTGGCGCTTTTGCCTGTGGCGCGTTTGACTGCACCGCTTTTGACTGCACCGCTTTTGACTGCATAGCCAACTTGCCCTTATTGCTGCACGGTCACCAGGGTGACCCTCTTACCCCAGTGTAGTGATCCAGCCGCAATGGGTACAGGGCGAGCTGAGGAAAAATGAGGCGGTAATGAATGAGGCGGTGATTAACCGCCAAATACAATCCCGAGCCAAGTGAGGCTTGCGGGTAAGGTGGGGATCAGTAAGACCAACAAAAAGCCGATAAAATACTTTAGGTTATAAGGTTCTTTAAATTCGTGACTCATAGGTTACAACGCTCACAACAACATAACATCAGTAGGCAGCTACTATAGCCTAGCTTGCCCCCGCTAAAAACGGACGTTTTGTAAGGTTTTAATCCGATTATTGATTTACATCAGGGTAACAACTGGGTGCATTGGGTCATGATAAACGTCATTTAGCCAATCAAGCGAACTGACCATGGATACAAATACTCTTGCGCAGCTGCGGCGTAAGCTCACTCGTGAGCGTGCCGAGCTGATCGCCACCTTAACCACGCGTTTGCGTGAAGACTGGGACAAGCATTGCGACACCCTGACTGTCACAGAGCTGATCAAAGAAAGCCAAGGCCTGCCTGGCGCAATTCGTTGCCTCGGTGAACGTCTGGAAAAAGTCGATGCGGCTTTGTGTGCCATGGATTTGGAAATTTACGGATTGTGTGCCGATTGTGAGAGTGACATTCCACTCGATGATTTAATCAAGGATGCCGCGGAGCAGCGCTGTCCGCAGTGCCGCGCATCAAACTATTATCACCACGATCCGGCCACTCGCCGCGCGACAACGAGCCCCCGTAAATCGGTGTGAGCCCAAGGTCGACTTTCGCTTGTCTCACCGTGGCTTAAACGGAACGCGCCCAGCATCAGCTGGGCGCGTTTTTTTATTGACCGTGTAAAGCTGTCAAGTGGGTGATACTGACTACCACGCCTCCCTCGAACACGCGCTTAATCTTGATCAATGATCCAACGACGGAAGGTTTTACGCTCTTGGTCGCTGGCTTTGGTGTACCAAAGCTTAAGCTGCGACAAGGCATCGCCTTTAATGGAGGCTTGTCCTTGGTCGTCGACCTCGACTAACACGTCGTTAAGGTTTTTGCTTGCACCTTGGTCGATAATAATACCGTTTTCGCGGTTGTACTCGGCCACCAGCGCTTCCATATCCGCATAGGCGCCAAACCCACCACCTTTAAGCTCGACGGCCTCTAACGGCATTACCTCGCCATTATCAAACTCGGCTTGCCATTGTGGGTTATCATCAAAATAGCTGGTCGCCTGGGTTTTCACCCTTAGATTGGCATCAATGTTAATGGTGGCATCGCGGCCATCAACGTTAAGCTCAAACAAATACGGACGCGAGGTAAAAATCACCGCTTTACTGCCGCGTTGCACTTCGCCATCAAAGCGCATCACCAACTGGTGTTTTCCCTCGCTGAGCGCAATACTTTGCTGTGGTGCCCAGTTTTCAAAGGTCACCTCTTTACCATCCGCGACCAAGAACTCAATATTACGTGCTGATGTAATGGTCGCTGCCTGCGTAGCGCCTGCCGCGAATAAAACAGCGAGTGCGCTGAACCAAGTGACTTTTTTCACGCTTTACCCCCAAATAACTAATAAAAAAGCCGCCCTAAGGCGGCTTTTGTAACCAGTGCTACATGTAGCAATAATGGTTTAAGCTCAATTAGAACTTAACTTCCATACCTGCTAGGTATGCAGTGTCGAAGTCTAAGTCTTTACCGTCAAAGCCTTCACCGTCAGCTACCGCCAGCTCAACATAACCGATTACGTTGCTGTGGAAGCTGTGCGTCGCGTTCACGTATAGCGTATCTTGGTCGGCTTTGTTTGATTCGGTATTTCTATCCGCTTCGTAGCGGTTATAACCGATCGCAAACACGTTTTTACCCATGGTGTAGTCAGCCGCAAGGCCAATGGTATCTACATTAACTTCTGTAGAACCCACTGATTCTTTATACTCTACTTGGCCGTATGAAGCGGCAAAGCTAAAGGCGTCCATGACATAATCAGCTTCGATATTGAAACCGTTAATATCAACGTCTTTCGCGTCAAATGTGTTTAAATAATCTGCGTCTTTTGCAACATCGATATTTTGACCATCGTACGCATAGATACGTGCATCAAGATCGCCGGCACGATAACCAATACGGCCATCGATGATTTGATCCGCTTCACCAAAACCATCATCTTGGGCATCGTCATCGTTGTCTTCACCGTTAGACTCCAGCAGTGCAGAGATACCTGCGTAGAAAGTGCCGTTGTCGTAAACATACTTAGCAACTTGGTCACCTTGTGCCGCAACGAAATCAATTGACTGACCACCGAACTCATAGTCTTTACCATTGCCAGCATCGTCCGCGATCAGGTATTGACGACCGAAAGTCACCGTACCGAAATCACCGCCGAAACCAACGAAGAGCTCGTCGCTGGTTACAGCCTGGTCTTCAAACTTATACGCGAAGCCACCCAGTGCGTTCACTTTGTCAGAAATAGCAATAGTGGTGTTAACAGCGATATCACCGTCGTCAAGCTTCCACTGGCCTTCAGAGTTTTCAGCTAGGCCGCTGATGTACTGAACTTCAGCCGCACCAGAAACGTCGACTTTAACGCCTTCTGCGTCATACAGGTTAATGCTTGCTGATGCTGAGCCAGCAGCCAGCAGAGCGGGTACTGCCATTGCTAGAATAGTCTTTTTCATGGTTAATCCACTGCCTTTTCTATTTAGTCATTATGATGAGTTCCTTTATGGAACTCTGTTTTATGGTGACTGTCACTCTGTTACGTGCAGCAAACGCTGCAAAGCACAAAATGCCAGTTCACTGAAACTTCGTGGCTAATCGTGCAGAACATTTGAGGTTCTGTCAACTGGCTGGAAGCGCATTACATTTTAGAATAAATACCCAACAAAACAGTGATTTAACAAACATAAACGAACAAGGATCACAGTTTGACCTTTATTTACACATCGAGATCGTGAAAGTTAACAACAAAGTAATTCAGCATAAAAAACCAAATATTTAATTTTTAAGGCAACTTACTGGCATAAAAAACTGATCAATGGCTTAAATCAGGCGTTTTGTTAATCAAACGGCAGATCAGCAAGATAGCAGCGAATGGTTCAAATTAAATTCGTGACCAAGTTCTCATATCTATAAGGATATCTTGCAGTTCGCGATCGTTTTCACGTTTTTGCCCCGTGTTATACTGAGCGCTAACCTTTGTAACTCGGACCTGTTGATGCTCAGCCCTGCCGTAAAATCAGACATTCGCGCGTGCTACCAAACGCTACAAGACCAACTTCCCCACTTTATTCCGCGCAAAGCTCAAAACTATTTAGTGGCAGAGCTGGCCAAAACCTTGGCGGGTGATTATGACCCCAAGCGTCGGCTGCTGGTGGCCGAGGCCGGCACCGGGGTGGGCAAATCAATGGCGTATTTGATGGGCGCGATTCCGTTTGCGCTTAACAACAATAAAAAAGTGGTGGTGTCGACCGCAACCGTGGCGTTGCAAGAGCAGCTCGCCGATAAAGATATCCCGTTTTTTCATCGTATCTGCCCCAAACCGTTTGATTTTATCTTGGCCAAGGGGCGGCAACGTTATTGCTGTGCACACAAGCTGAGTGCAGTGGCAGATACCGAGAGCATCCAAGGGGCGCTATTTGCTCAAAAACCCAAGCGCAGCGAGCAATTATTGCTGAATGATCTTTACGTTGCCCTGAGTCGAGGAAAATGGGATGGCGACCGCGACAGCTGGCCCAAACCGATTGCCGATCACCTATGGCAAGCGATCGCCTCTGACAAACACACCTGCCATGCTGGCCTGCCCGCTCACCGTGGTTGCCCCTTTGCCAAAGCACGCGAGGCAATGGATAAAGCCGATGTGGTGGTGGTCAATCACAGCTTGCTGCTCGCCGATCTCGAACTCGGTGGCGGGGTGATCTTGCCCGAGCCAGAGCAGTGCCTGTATATGATTGACGAGGCGCACCACCTTCCCACGGTGGCGCGCGATTTTTCTGCCGCCAGTGCCAGTTTGCTTGGCGTGGTGGGCTGGTTAGAAAAGCTCAATCAAGCCGCCACTAAACTCGGGAACACTGCGGATATCAAACGTGCACACCGCTTTGTCGATAGCGTATTAGACGCCATTCAAACCCTGATCCCAGGGTTACGCGAGGCAAAAAACATGCTCAGTCAACTGTCGCTCAACGACGACGGTTGTTATCGCTTTGCCGATGGTGAACTGCCAGAGGCTCTCAATGCGCCCAGTGAGCAGCTAAAAACCGCGAGCAAAAAAGCCCATCAGGCATTGGGAAAGATCCATGATTTGATCAATGAACGTCTGAAAGAAAATGACATTTCGGCGAAACTGGCCGATCCGGCGCTTGCCGAAACCGCGTTTTTCCTGCAACGGTTAGAAAATTTGGAAAAAGTCTGGACCTTGATGGCCCAGCCCAATTCTGACAAAGGCGCACCGCTTGCCCGTTGGGTACAAGCCTGCCGTGAGCGCGAGGGCGATCTATGGGTGCATGTTTCTCCCTTAGAGGTCGGTTGGCGTCTGGATCAAATGCTCTGGTCACGCGCGGCGGGCGTTGGCCTGTTTTCTGCGACCTTGCGCGCCCTGAATCGCTTTAGCTATTTTTGCCGCCAAGTGGGGCTGAGTGAAAGCGATGGTTCGCGCTATTTAGCCTTGCCCTCGCCATTTGATTACGCCAATAAAGCGCGCTTGGTGATCCCAACCATGCCTTGTGAGCCGCAAGCCAGTGCCTTTACGGCGGCGCTGAGCGAGAAAATTCTTGAGCACTTAGAGGGCGAGCGAGCGTCCTTGGTATTGTTCGCCTCTTATTGGCAGATGAAACAAGTCACCCAAGCCATTGAGCAAACGGTCACACAACGCGGCTGGCAACTGCTCTGTCAGGGCACACAATCACGCACGGCGCTATTAAAGGCCCATCAGCAAGCAGTCAGTGCGGACAAAACCAGTATAATTTTTGGCACCGGCAGTTTTTCCGAGGGCTTAGATTTGCCCGGTAACTTATTGACTAATCTCATTATTACAAAAATTCCCTTTGCGGTCCCCACTTCTCCGGTGGAAGAAGCTCACGCGGAGTACATTGAACGCTGCGGTGGCAATCCGTTTTTACAAATCGCGGTCCCAGAAGCGAGTAAAAAGCTGGTGCAATCAGTCGGTCGTCTACTGCGCAAAGAGGAAGACTCTGGTAAGGTGGTGCTTCTTGACCGGCGCATTATCACCCGCAGATATGGCCAATCTTTACTCGACTCGCTGCCGCCATTCAAACGCGTGATCGAACCTTAAATTAACGAGTGACTATGCTTGAATTGATTGATCTTTCGACCTTAGTGATCCTAGGGCTGACTGCTTTTGTCGCCGGCTTTATCGATGCCGTCGCCGGCGGTGGCGGCATGCTGACTGTTCCCGCCTTATTATCACTGGGTTTGCCGCCCCATGTGGCGTTAGGTACCAATAAACTGGCCGCGACCTTTGCCTCTAGCACTGCCGCCTTCACCTATTATAAAAAACGTCTTTTTTCGCCTTTATTTTGGCAACACGCGTTTTGGGGCACCTTAATTGGCGCAACCGCGGGGACCTTACTGGTTGATGTGCTAAGCACTGAATGGTTAGAAAAAGCGATACCCGTGGTGGTGCTTGTGGCCGCGATTTACACCGTTTGGCATCCCCACCCGAAGGGAGATAACAACCAGCTCCCCGCACGCTGCCCCAAGCTACCTATCAAGCAGTGGAGCCAAGGCCTGTCGTTGGGCTTTTATGATGGCGTTGCCGGTCCGGGTACGGGCGCATTTTGGACGGTGTCTACCATGTCGCTCTATCGGATGAATATTTTGCTCTCTTCCGGATTGGCGAAAGCGATGAACTTCACCAGTAATATTACCTCATTGGTGGCGTTTGCGCTTTTGGGCCATGTGAACTGGGCACTCGGGCTGACCATGGGCGTATGCTTGATGCTGGGGGCATTTATTGGCGCCCACTCCGCGATTCGTTTTGGCAGTCAGTTTATTCGACCTATTTTTGTGACCGCGGTGGTGATTTTAGCCGGTAAACTGGCCGTTGATGCTTGGTTTTAATCGCCGTTATCGTCGCCGCTGTGCGTGACTGAGAGACCTATAATGAAAGCGCAAATCGATGCAATGTGCCAACACCTTGAGCAACTGGCTAATCAAGCCGCAGAGGTCGACCGACGCCGTGGCGAAGCCCGCGCGCCTTTATTCGCGACAACGCTTTTTCATTGCAAAGGCAAATTGCTCACACCCTGTGTGAACGAAGCCCAAGGATTGCTGACAGTAATGCAGCGCGATCACCAACAAGGGACGCTGACCGATGCACGTGCGACCCATATTTGCGACACCTTGTTATCGCAAATCACCGCGCTACAACGTGAACTGGCGACACAGCCTTTACGCAAGCAAGAGCAAGCCAAACGCGGGCAACGACGCCAGGCGATTGGTGAGCTTTATCAAGACTTAGCCAAGCACCAAGATTGGGAGCGTCGATTGGCCGATAAACTCCGAGACGCCAATGCCAGCGTCGAGATGGCATCGACCCCTGCGGTGCGTCAGCAGTACCAAAAACAAGTGCTTGCCTTAGAACAACGCCTGGCCCGCTGCACCAAAGCGCGAGAGCGTATCGAAACCACCATCAGTTATCGAGAAAAAAAGTCGTGACCCCGGCTCCGCCGATACCCAGATAAGATGCCCAAGCGACCAACAAGGAGAAATACGTGCTGCCATTGATTTACCATCCGGTGTACTCGGACTTTCCCCTTCCTGACGGCCACCGCTACCCGTTGCAAAAATACCGATTGTTGTTTGAGCGGTTACAACGCCTGGCATTACCAGTTGAATTTCATCAACCGATTCCGGCCACTCGAAAAGTGATTGATGCCGTTCATGATCCCGCGTATGTCAGTCAGTTGCTGGCAGGGGATCTCCCCTTAGTCAAAATGCGTCGGATTGGTTTTCCATGGAGCGAGGCACTGATCGCGCGCAGCTTAACCTCGCTCGGCGGCACCACACTAACGGTCGATCACGCTCTGGATTCAGGCCTTGCTATTCATCTCACCGGCGGCTATCACCATGCGCACTACGACTTTGGCAGCGGCTTTTGTTTATTTAATGATTTGATGATTGYCGCCCGCCATGCGCTCACCCAGCCAGGCATTGATAAGGTGATGATTGTCGATTGTGATGTACATCATGGCGATGGCACCGCCGCCTTGGCCGCCGGCCACCCCGATATTGTGACGTTTTCTGTCCATTGCGAGAAAAATTTTCCCTCACGCAAACCGCCCTCCGATTTGGACTTACCCCTGCCAACAGGCACAGGCGATCAGGACTATCTCAGCGCTTTTTTGCCCTTGTTAGATCTCGCCCTCGCACAATACCGCCCTGATATGGTGATTTATGATGCGGGGGTCGATGTCCACCAAGCCGATGCGCTTGGCTATTTGGCGTTATCGACCGAGGGCATTTATCAACGCGATAGCGGGGTACTCTCACGCTGTGCCAAGCATGATATTCCGGTCGCCGCGGTGATTGGTGGCGGATACCATGACTCGCACACCAGTTTGGTGCCGTTGCACGAACAACTCATTCAAGCGGCCCTTATTCATTTTGCTGATTTTGCATCCAGCCCGGAGGTATCATGACTGACCCGCACGCGTCGACACCAAGCGCCTTAGAAAACGCCCCTGATGACGTCAAACTCGCCGTCGATCTTATTTACTTGCTCGAAAACCATGCCATTGATCCAGATACCGCTTTATCTGCGATTGAGATGGTGAGACGCGACCTGCTGGCGAAAAAAAACTCACCTCCCTAATCAATTAGGCATGCGGCCGCTACTTTTTCTGACAAAAACGGTTGGCGTTTCCGAATGGCTTGCATGCTTACCACTCGATTTTGCTGATATTACGTGCTTTCGATCACATTTTGTTCAGTCTTGACAATGTGAATAACTAGTCATTATTTACGCTATATTATTTATCCAATTGAACCTGGACTGCTTTAACATCAAGCAATTAGCCTGCAAAGCATTACATTTTGGTTACAGTTTTTAGTGCTGTTATTAACACATGCAACCGATTAAAAAACCAACACTTCGCTAATCATATAGTGTTTTGTCTCACAAATATCGGTATTATCCGGCGTGCTCCAATTAGTGTACCGGTGCGTTGAAACATCGGCATGGCTAATCAAAGCGCACTCTGGCAACAGCCGAGCATGGATTCAAAATGCTGTTGCAGACTCAACGTCCACTGGTCATATCAGGCCTTGATGCATGACTTTCTCGAGTGACGCGTTGCTCACCTGCATGGATGGCAGCGATCTCACAGGGACAGTGGTTGTCGACCCTCGCATTCGGTAATCATCGGGTTATGGCCCGAGCAACAACCGTGCAAGGCGTCTCCCAACAGACAAAACAGAGTTTAATGATGGAACTACTTAAAAATCTATTTGTGTCCGTAGTTGATACAGGTAACGGCCTCCTTTGGGGCAGCGTACTGATTTATCTTTTGATTGGCTTAGGCTTGTACTTCACGGTGCGATCAGGCTTCATTCAATTCCGTAACTTTGGCCACATGTTTAAACTGATGGCAGACAGCCGTACTGGCGCATCAGGCGGGATCTCGTCGTTCCAAGCATTCAGTACCAGTCTTGCCGCGCGTGTCGGCACCGGGAATATGGCCGGTGTCGCGGTGGCGCTGTATCTTGGTGGCCCGGGTGCTATTTTCTGGATGTGGCTAACCGCCCTGGTGGGTATGGCCACCAGCTTTGTCGAATCCACTCTCGCGCAAGCGTACAAAGTGAACCACAACGACAAAACCTACCGCGGAGGCCCGGCTTACTACATCGAAAAAGGCTTGGGTCAACGCTGGCTTGGGATTGCATTTGCCATTTGCTTGATTATCGCCTTTGGTTTGGCTTTTAACGGGGTGCAATCGAATTCCATTGCCGCAGCCATGGACACCGCGTTTGGCTTTAATGATCTCGCTGTCGGTATTGGTCTGGCGTTGGTCACCGCACCGGTTATTTTTGGCGGTATGCGCTCAGTCGCACGCGTTGCAGAGCTGATTGTCCCCTTTATGGCACTGGCTTATTTATTGGTTGCCTTGATCGTGGTCGCCATGAACATCGAACAGCTTCCCGCAGTGATTACAACCATTGTCAAAAGCGCATTAGGCTTGGAGCAGGCTGCAGGCGGTGCTATGGGCTATGCGATCGCGCAAGCAATGATACAAGGGATTAAACGCGGCTTGTTCTCAAACGAAGCAGGTATGGGTTCAGCCCCTAATGCTGCGGCAACGGCGACGACCAAGCCGAATCATCCTGCCGCGCAGGGCTACGTTCAGATGCTGGGTGTCTTCGTCGATACCATTGTCATTTGTACCGCGACCGCATCGATTATCTTGATCTCAGGCATGCTTGAGCCTGAGAGCGGCCTGACAGGTATTGCACTGACGCAAGAAGCCTTGGTCAGCCAAGTCGGTGATTGGGGGGCTGCCTTTATCGCTATCGCGATTCTGCTGTTTGCCTTTACCTCGATCATTGCCAACTATTCGTATGGCGAGTCGAACATCGAGTATATCTTTAAGTGTCGTAAGGCCATCTTGTTGTATCGTATTGCGGTGCTCGCAATGGTGCTGATGGGCGCGGTGATGGATCTGCCACTGATTTGGAGCTTTGCTGACTTATCAATGGGGATGATGGCTGTGATTAACTTGGTCGCGATTGCGTTGCTGTCTGGCGTCGCATTCGCCTTGATGAAAGACTACGAAGACCAGCGTCGTGCGGGTAAAAAACCGACCTTTGATCGTACCAAATTCCCGAAACTGGATAAGCAAATCGATAAAGACGTTTGGTAATGCCAAGCCGATAACACAAAAAAACCACCGAGGATTCGGTGGTTTTTTATTGGGCTCACGTTTTAAGGCGATAAACTTACACGCTCAACCAATAACCGATTAACAGCGTAAATACCAGACACGCGCCGGCGTAAAAACCCAACTCAATTTTACGCGCTGTCATGTCTTCYGCTTCTTCCGGTTTGAGCGTCAATCCCCAATAGGCAAAGCCAACCGACGACGATAACAATAGCACCCCGAGACCGAATGCCAGCCCCTCTACTACGTGGATCAATGTCATTTGTGTTCCTCTTACTTTCCGTCACTGGCTTGTAGCACGCAAATTATACGCCTTGTCAACAAATACGGAAACCACACGAGAAACGTTCATTGTGTCTTTATTTATTATCGCCATAACTCACTAATGGGTGTATCAGGCGAGAAGTCGTATGCAATTTGTGCCTGTAGCAGCTCAGCAGTGGCGATTGCATCGGTAAGCGCATGGTGGCTTTGATAAAATGGCAACTGATAGCGCTGCCGACTGTCAGCCAAGCGAATCGATTCCGGTGGCCGACGGGCTATCCAGTCAGCGAAGCTACGCTTGCCGGTGCGATGCTTCCAGGCTTCCAATTCCATGGTATCGACCATGGGGAAAATAATGCCCTCGCCTAGCCGCTCTTTTATCGCACGATCCAAAAACTCGCGTTCAATCCGGCGATAATGCACCACCACCACTGAACCGGCCAGCGCGCTGAGTAATGGCTCAATCACATGGGAAAAATCCGGTGCATTGACAATGTCGGAGTGCGTGATGCCGTGAATGACAATCGACGATTCGGCAAGTGGTCGGTTGGGGTTCACTATCCAATGTAGGGCCTGTTGGCAGCGAATACGATTGAGAGTAAAAGGCACTAAGCCAATACTGACAATCGCATCTTGCTGGCTATCGAGCCCAGTTGTTTCAAAATCAAGCGCCACAAACGGTACTTGCGAAACGGGCGTATCGGGTGACACCCATCCTTGCTGATAAAAGGCCTGCAAGGTTTCGTGCTGCACGGTCTCGCGTTTCGTGTCTAGCATCGCACGCCAGTCTACCTGGTCTGCATCCTCTTTTTTCCTAAGATTAAAGTGGAACATATCCTTCCTTTACGACCGATTGGGCTGATAACGGAATTTCAAAAATTTCTGTGCATTACTTAAAATCTGAAAGGCGTCTTTTAAATTACGGCGCTCAAAGTCAGATAAGTTCTCCGGCTCAATATTGTTATCAGGTTCACGATCCGCTTCTATATCTAATGCTTGGTGACGGATCCTGACCATCGAAATAAACTCCATCGCATCGCGCAGATCGGGACCGCGGCCTTTGGGTAAGATCCCTGCTTCGATAATATCGTCTAAACGCTCAAACGAGTTTTGTGAGCGCGAATCGGTCGCCAATGCATGAACACGTATCAAGTCGGCTAAGGGTGCGGTACCACGCCGCTTTAAGTTAATCGAATTATTGTGGCGACCGTCTTGCTCCATGACAAAATCTTTAAAAAAGCCTAATGGTGGCGTGCGATTCAAGGCGTTACGCGCCATGGACGCCAAAAAGCGATTATTGCGACGGGCGCGA
Organism: Salinivibrio sp. IB643; assembly: GCF_001996105.1. Taxonomy (NCBI): domain Bacteria; kingdom Pseudomonadati; phylum Pseudomonadota; class Gammaproteobacteria; order Vibrionales; family Vibrionaceae; genus Salinivibrio; species Salinivibrio sp. IB643. Next base: position 43,298 of record NZ_MUFF01000012.1, on the reverse strand, counting down.
CGACCCACGAAAGCTTTAAGTTGCTCAGCCCAGTTCGTTCGACCATGCACCCCATCTAAGTCGAAGAAAATATTACTGTCGAGCAGTGAACGCGGGCTAGGATTATCTATCCAATCGGCAAAGCATTGCTCCCATTGTTTCAGCGTTTTACGCCACTCGGGGTTGGTCGCCATGATATTACCGGTGCAGTAAGTATAACCACATGCGTTTAAGCCATCAGAGACGCGCTTAGACAGAGCTTCAAAATACGCATTGTGTTGGCCATGATCGTAGTTGTCATCAAGGATAATTGCGTTGTCTTGGTCGGTGACAATCAGCTGCTCATCACGCGCCATAGAGCCCATCGCCAAAAAGCAATACGGCACAGGCGGCTCACCCAACTCTTCTTCGGCAAGCTCTAAAAGACGCTGCTTAAAACTGCGTCCAATCACCGACAGTGCCGAGCCAATCATATGCGAGTTAGCATCTTCATTGACCATGCGTACAAAGCAATCTTTGACCTGCTTAGATAAGATCACCAAATCCTCGACCGACTGCTGACGGAAGATACTCGCCACCAAGAACAAGCTGTTTTGCGACTCGTAGCGTGCAATATCAGACAAGGCAACCACACCTATCGGCTTGCCGTGTTGTAGCACCGGCACATGATGATGGTTGGAACGCAGAATGGTCAGCATGGCCTCAAAAATATACGCATTATGATCCAAGGTAATCAACTGTGGCGACATGATCTCCTGAACCGGCGTTTCATAAGGCAAGCCTTCTGCTAACACTCGATTACGCAAGTCTCGATCGGTAATAATCCCTAGTACTGGTTTGAGCCCTGTTTCTGGATTGGGCTCATCACCCATGACCAAAATCGATGAGACGGTTTCTTGCGACATCACTTGCGCGGCATATTGCACGGAGTCAGTACTGGCAATCATCACCGGGTCGCGAATAATCAGTTTCTTCACTTTGGAGGTGGTGAGATCATTGGCTTCATTGTGGCTTGATACCGCTTGGCGCAAGCGTGTTCTATCTTCTACCTCGACAAAATCGGCAAAATGCTCAAAATCATCAAATAAGCGATTAAACGTGGCTTCCGGAATAAAATAGATCAAGGTGTCTTCAATCGCTTTCGCTGGCATCCGCACACGATTGTTCATCAATAGACCCATTTGGCCAAAAATGTCGCCCTCGGATATGCGGTTATACAGGGTGCCATTACGGCGAAACAACTCGACAGCGCCACTACGCATCATCGCCAAGTCGTGAATTTCATCACCGTAAGCAAAAATATCGGTGCCTGCACGGAAATAACTGATCTCAATGCTGGTTGCCACTTCTGCGACCACCTCTTCGGGCATTGAATCAAATGGGGCGTACTGTGCAAGAAATGTTGCAATCTCGATTTGTTCAGCTTCCATAGCGCTCACCTAAACGTGCGATAATATCGTGGTAGGACACAGTGAATCAGGATGTCCGTTGGCTGTGACACAGTGTGCCGTATCACTTGCCATAAAAAAAGGCAGCCTCGAAAGCCTGCCTTTTCTATCTTAGCTAACTATCAAGCAGTTAGCACACTTCTTTATTTTGCACGCGGCTCAGAAGCAAGGCCTTTAAACAAGGAGAGCGTCGCCACCAGCAAGACCACCGCGAACGGGAAGCCCGTCGAAACCGCCATTGCCTGTAACGCAACAAGCCCGCCGCCGAGGATCAGTGCGATCGCGACCAGGCCTTCGAAGGTTGCCCAGAAAACGCGCTGCGATACCGGTACGTCCATTTTCCCGCCTGCCGAAATGGTATCTAGCACCAAAGAGCCGGAGTCAGACGAGGTCACAAAGAAGACAATGACCAAGATAATACCGATAAACGAGGTAATCTCTGCTAACGGCAACCCTTCTAGCATGGCAAACAAGGTCAGCGACAACTCTGCGTCAACCACTGCGGTATACCCTTCATTGACGAACTGGTTAATCGCGGTGCCACCAAATGAAGTCATCCACAATACGCTCGCGGCGGATGGGATCAGCAGCACACAGGTAATAAACTCGCGAACGGTTCGACCACGTGAGACGCGGGCAATAAACATACCCACAAATGGAGACCAAGAAATCCACCATGCCCAATAGAACGCGGTCCAACCTTGGGTAAAGTTGGCATCCTCTCGGCCAAATGGCATAGCCAGCGCCGGCAGGTTTTGTAAATACGCCCCGAGGTTACCAAAGAAGCCGGTCAGAATCGCTAACGTTGGACCGACGATAATCACGAAAAGGAGGAGTAAGAACGCTAGGCCTAGGTTGATCTCAGATAAACGCTTTACCCCTTTATCCACACCCGCTATGACCGAAAAGATCGCCAACGCAGTAATGCCGATCACCAGCAAGACTTCAGTGGTGGCTCCCAATGGTGTATCAAACAAATAATGCAAACCACCGGATGCTTGTGATGCACCAATGCCAAGCGAAGTAGCGAGACCAAAGAGCGTCGCGACGATAGCTAAGATATCAATCACATGACCGGTCCAGCCCCAAATACGCTCACCAAACAACGGATAAAATACCGACCGAATGGTCAAAGGAAGCCCTTTGTTATAAGCAAACAATGCCAAGCCGAGTGCTAATATGGCATAAATCGCCCAAGGGTGTAAGCCCCAGTGAAAAATGGTTGCCGACATCCCCAGTCGACGCGCGGCTTCGTTATCACCGGCGGCAGCCCCCAAAGGCGCCCAGTCGGTACGTAGACCATCAGTACCCGTTGCGGTCCCTTGTAACGCCGTTTGGAAATGGGTTAGTGGCTCAGAGACACCATAAAACATCAAACCAATGCCCATACCGGCGGCAAAAAGCATCGCAAACCAGCCAGGATAGCCGTAATCCGGTTTGGCCTCAGTGCCCCCCAACCGCACCTTGCCTAGTGGTGAGGCAATTAGCACCAAGCAAGCGATGACAAAGACATTACCGGTTAAAAGAAAGAACCAGTCGAGATTTGCGGTTAACCAAGCGCGCATCTGCTCAAAAATCGGGGCCATTTGATTTTGGAAAGCCAACGTCACAAACACAAAGGCCATAATTACCAAACCCGCGACCATAAATACGCGGTTATGAATATCAAAGCCAAACGGACCAAACTTGAGGGCAACGTTGTCCTGACCGACCTGATAATCGGTGTCGATCGGGTTCACCCTCCCGTCTGGTGTCATCATATCTTCATGGCTTTTATCGCTCACACGTAAACTCCTTACTCCGTCTACTCGGCAACCTGTCATTATTACTAAACGCTGCCTGGATGACACTCGATATCGAGGTAAACGTCAGCACGCAAAAAGAAGCAATGACAGAAAAGTCAGCAAGAATATCACACAAGATGAATAGGTGAATAAAGGGCTGGCGAGCTTGGTCAAGATTCAACCACTTCATAACACTTGGTCTCGGGAGACGAACATTAGCGGCAAAAAGGGAGGCTGAAAAAAGAGGACAATAAAACAGAGCTAATAAAAAAGAGGCAACGCATGGTGCGCTGCCTCTTTCATCATTGACTAGATTAACGATGTTTCGCTAACTAGACTCGCGGCTCTGACATCAAGCCTTTAAACAAGGAGACCGTCGCGACCAGCAGCACAATCGTGAATGGGAAACCGGTTGATACCGCCATCGCTTGCAGGGCAACCAAGCCACCGCCAAGGATCAACGCAACCGCAACCAAGCCCTCGAAAGACGCCCAGAAAACACGCTGTGGTACAGGCACATTCACTTTACCGCCCGCTGAAATGGTATCAATAACCAATGAGCCCGAGTCAGACGAGGTCACAAAGAATACCATAACCAGGATAATCCCGATAAACGATGTGATTGTCGCCAATGGCAAACCATCCAGCATTGCAAACAGCTTAAGTGAAAGTTCCGCATCAGCAACTGCGCTGTAGTCGTTAAGGAATTGACTAATCGCTGTGCCACCAAAGGCGGTCATCCAAAGCACACAGGCCGCTGAAGGGATGATCAGTACACAGGTGATAAATTCACGCACAGTACGACCGCGTGAAACACGCGCAATAAACATACCCACAAATGGGGACCAAGAAATCCACCATGCCCAATAGAAGGAAGTCCAGCCTTGGGTAAAGTTCGCATCTTCACGGCCAAATGGCATAGACAGCGCAGGCAGATTTTGTAGATATGCTCCGAGGTTTCCAAAGAAGCCGGTAAAAATGGCAATCGTTGGACCCACGGCAATCACAAAGATCAGCAGCAACAGTGCCAAAATCATGTTGATTTCAGACAGGCGTTTGACCCCTTTATCAACCCCTGCAACAACCGAAAAAATGGCTGCCCCTGTAATACCCATCACCAGCAAGACTTCGGTGGTATCACCCAACGGCGTGTCAAACAGGAAGTGCAGGCCGGCGGATGCTTGTGATGCCCCCAAGCCTAGCGAAGTAGCAAGACCAAACAAGGTCGCAATGACTGCGAGAATGTCAATCACATGCCCTGTCCAACCCCAAACTCGCTCACCGAACAGCGGGTAGAACACAGAACGCATGGTCAAAGGCAAGCCTTTGTTATACGCAAACAGTGCCAAGCCTAGAGCCAATACCGCGTAAATCGCCCATGGGTGTAAGCCCCAGTGGAAAATAGTCGCAGACATACCTAGGCGACGAGCAGCTTCAGTATCCCCGGCTGCCGCCCCCAAAGGCGCCCAGTCAGTGCGAAGACCGTCAGCACCGGTTGCCGTTCCACCTAACGCGGTTTGGAAGTGCGTCAATGGTTCAGATACGCCATAAAACATCAAGCCAATGCCCATACCGGCCGCAAAAAGCATCGCGAACCAGCCAGGATAGCCGTAATCCGGTTTGGCCTCAGTACCACCCAATCGAACTTTACCCAGTGGTGACACAACCAGCACTAGACAAGCAACAACAAAAATATTACCTGCAGAAAGGAAGAACCAGTCTAGATTTGAGGTTAGCCATCCACGCAAATCCCCAAAAACAGGACCGATTTGGTTTTGAAATGCCAAGGTGACAAAAATAAAGGCCAAAATTGACAGCCCGGAAATCATAAATACTCGGTTATGAATATCAAAACCAAACGGGCCGAGTTTCAGCGCTACGTTATCCTGACCGACCTGATAGTCAGTATCGATCGGGTTAACCTTCCCGTCTGGTGTCATCATATCTTCATGGCTTTTATCGCTCACGAGTTAACTCCTTAGTCCGTTTATTCGGAAGCCTGTGAGTGTTGGTAGCGAGCTCATTATTTATTGATGTTTAAGCCATCTTTAACATCAATAAAAGRTCAGTCATCACCACACAGTCGGCTACATTAACACATCTCAAAAATTTTTTAATTAGGGGCCTAACCAAATGTTCATTTTGTGACCAGCCACTAAGAAAAAATCAGCCCGAATCCTATGTCTTTACTCGCTCAGCGAGTTATTTGAACTCTTTATTTCAGAACTATAAATAATCGTGTAACTAAGGAAATAGCACTACCCTTGACTTATTCGAATCATAGCCGGGTTTTATTCTAGATGCCCATGAAAAATAGACACATTCACCATCAACACTTTTGATGCAACGCAATCTTCACTCACAATGCTGATAGGAAGAACCCGTCTCGACATCTTTTATAACCAAGGTGTCACGCATCATTTACGAGCCACAACATTTTTTATCAATATAGACACACGTGCAATTAAATGAACACAAAGAGAAAAAAGAGTGACTCTTGTCACATTATTAAAATCGCGTACAATACCGCCGCAATCGTTTTCCATCCTAAGTTTAACGTTTGCGGAGCAACATCATGCAGTTTGGCATTGGCCTTTTGGGGATTAGTGTCCTCTTCCTTATCGCGGTTGTCTTTTCGGAAAATCGCTCCGCGATTAATTGGCGCACAGTGGGAGGTGCGTTCCTGATACAAATCGTCTTTGCTGGCTTTATCATCTCTGTTCCGCTTGGTCAGCGTATTCTAGCTAACGCATCAGAAGCCGTGTCGGCGATTATTAGTTTTGGCGATATTGGCGCTGAATTTCTATTTGGTGATCTGGCTAAGTTTAAACTTGGTTTTATTTTCGCCTTTAATGTACTTCCTACCATCGTTTTTTTCTCTGCACTGATCGCTGTGCTTTACCACATTGGGGTCATGACTTGGATCATTCGCCTCATTGGTGGCTTATTAAGCCGCGTACTTGGCACTTCTCGCACTGAGTCGATGTCTGCTACGGCTAATATCTTTGTTGGCTCCGTTGAAGCGCCGTTGGTTGTGAAACCTTTTCTTTCTACCATGACTCGCTCCGAGCTGTTTGCTGTTATGGTAGGCGGGCTCGCCTCAGTCGCCGGCGGCACCATGGTCGGTTACGCAGGCTTAGGAGTAGAGATGAAATACCTGATTGCAGCCGCGTTTATGTCGGCACCTGCTGGGTTAATGATGGCTAAGATAATGGTACCGCAGACCGAATCCCCCATGAATCATGCTCAACACCAAGCGCTCGAAGACGATCAAGATAAACCGGTGAATGTGATTGATGCTGGCACGCAAGGCGCCTTGAGTGGCTTACAAATTGCGATGGCCGTGGGTGCTAGCTTGTTGGCGGTGATTAGCATGATCGCGCTGATTAATGGTGGGTTAGGGAAACTGGGGCCTATTTTAAACTTGCCGCAACTAAGCCTTGAGTGGCTATTCGGCTACCTATTTGCACCGGTGGCTTGGCTTATTGGCGTTCCCTGGCAAGAGGCGATGACAGCAGGCACCTTGATTGGTAAGAAAATTGCTGTAAATGAATTTGTGGCGTTTGCGGATTTTATGAACCTAAAAGGGGCGCTCTCTCCCCATAGCCAAGCCATTGTTACGTTTGCGTTATGTGGCTTTGCCAACCTCACCTCAATAGCAATGTTAATGGGCGGCTTGGGCGGCATTGTCCCAGAGCGCCGCGGTGATATCGCTAAATTAGGCATGCGCGCCATTCTTGCCGCAACCTTAGCCAACCTCATGAGTGCCACCTTGGCAGGGCTATACCTCTCCCTTTAATAGCAACATGGCTTTGTGTTTTCGTTATTTATCACCATGGACGGTGAGTCGCTTGTGGAGGCTCGCTAGCAAACCTCTGGGTCTGTTACACTCTTTCACTTTACATTAAGAGAGTTAAWTCGATGCGATATCCTTGGGTGCTTTTTGATGCGGATCAAACCCTGTTTCACTTCGATGCGTTTGCGGGACTGCAACGTATGTTTTCGCGCTATAATGTCAATTTTGACCATCACGCGTTTGCGGAATACTCAGCGCTAAACAAGCCTTTGTGGGTACAATATCAAGATGGTGAAATTGACGCTCATACGCTACAAACCGAGCGTTTTACGCGTTGGGGAGAGCGTCTTAACGTGGCGCCTGCAACATTGAACCAGGGTTTTTTAGATGCAATGGCTGAGATTTGCGAACCATTGCCAGGCGCGCGCGATCTTATTAGTGCGATCAAGCCACATGCACATATTGGTATCATTACTAACGGATTTACCGCTCTCCAAGATATCCGCCTGGAAAGAACCGGGTTGAAGTCTGCGATTTCAACCTTAGTGATATCCGAGCAAGTGGGCATCGCCAAGCCGGACCCTCGGATCTTTGAACATGCCTTTGAAAAAATGGGAAATCCCCCCAAGGACAAAATCTTAATGGTTGGCGATAATCCACATTCTGATGTGTTGGGTGGCATGCGTGCAGGGATTGATACATGCTGGCTTAATAGCGATAACACACCGTCACCAGCAGGCATTACGCCAACCCATCAAGTCGAGTCACTTTTTGATCTAAAAGCATGGTTGCTCTGAAAACGTAGTTGCTCTAAAAACGTGGTTGTGGTTAACCGAAAGGCATAAAAAAAGAGAGCGTAATGCTCTCTTTTTTATGCTCAATGACTCGTGGACAAGATTTGTCCACGATGGCTTACAAACAATGCTTAGCTGTGGTCGCCACGTACAAAGGCTGCTTTTTCAGCGTGCTGGCCTTGATCTGTGTTAGCGACATAGTTGACTGAACGGCTGTTCTGGTTTTGTGCATGAATAAATACACGACCAGACTCGTCAGTGACTTTCGCATCCAGACCGGATTCGCTGGTCACTTTCGCACCTTCAACCGCTTGGCCTTGCTCGGTAACGGTTACCCAAGCGCCGCCTTCAGCTGGGATGACATCGAGGTTTAAACCACCAGCCATTACAGAGGTTGAAGCGAGCGTCAGGGCGAAAATTGCTGCAAGTTTTTTCATGGTTATTTCCTCTTTCGTATCGGGTTGACTGCGATTAAACGCCAATAACGCGGATGCTTTGTCACCTCACTGTCTCTATTTTGAAAAATGGCTATTTTTTTGAAAATGCTATTTTTCGCAGAAACTTGCTCACAAAGCATACTCCCTAGAATCGACAGCATGTTCGCGTTATTGCGTTGGAACGAGCACGAGATTACGCCGATAAAAGTGTGCGGACAATCACAATTATGCGAATGAGTTGTTCGAAAAATTTCACGTGAATATCAAGGTAATCAGGCGTAAAAGAAGGAATCGTGGCCAGGAATAGTTTTGGCGCTGTGATCGGCTTCATCTCTCTCTTCGTTTTCTACAAGGCAGTCAATTAATCATTCCCAGGAAGTCACCAAGCGTTTGCAATGTTGCATCGCCGTCATGGTGGGGAGTAAAAAATGAAAGGGAGAACAATGATGTTAAAACACACAATGACCAAATTTGCAGTCACTGCCACGTTCCTCGCAAGCATGGGCTCCGCGGTCGCTGCTCACCACAAGGGTGATCATGATATTGTTGATACTGCGATGAAAAATGATGACTTTTCAACGTTGGTCGCAGCAGTAAAAGCCGCTGACCTGGTTGATACATTGAAAGGTGATGGCCCATTTACAGTGTTTGCGCCGACCAACGCTGCCTTTGATAAGCTCCCAGATGGCACCGTAGAAACACTGCTGAAGCCAGAGAATAAAGACAAACTAACCGATATCCTTACTTACCATGTTGTCCCCGGTAAGGTCACAGCCGAGCAAGTTATGGGTATGTCATCAGCAACCACGGTGCAAGGTAGCGACGTGATGATTAAAGTCTCTTACGGTGATGTGAAAGTAGACAACGCGACTGTGGTGAAACCCGATGTCATGGCGTCCAACGGCGTCATTCACGTGATTGATACCGTGATCATGCCGTAGTATTAATTCGGTTATCAACAAACTTCGCAATGATCAGAAAAGGCCTGCTCTCGAGCAGGCCTTTTGTATGGCTAGACATGGGGCTGACTCGTGGTGAGTTATGCCGCTTTGGCTGTGTCTTTTTTCTGAAATTTACCCAATAAAGCATGATAGAAGTCATGATCAGACAAGGTACCGAGCAATTCACCATTTTCTACCAGCAATACAGGCGTATTGGTGTTATAGCGAATTTCAATCGCGTCACGCATCTCAATATCGGGTGAGGCCACAACAATGGTGTTATCGCCAACGAGTGAGAAATCGAGCGTGTCTTTGTCCCACTTAACCACACGCAATGGTTGATTGCCCGCGCTTGCAGAGAAAGTGCCACCTTGCTCAGCCGTGACCCAGATTTCACGTCGATCACAGATTTTCCAACGATTCTCAACGCGCATTAAGTTATCAGCCGTTTTCATCATTGAGCGTCCTTTTAAGACATTCAATGGGTTAGTATGCGCCACAAAGTCACGGACGTAGTCAGTTTCTGGACGTAATACAATGTCTTCCGGCTTGCCATGCTGAATCAATTGGCCCGATTCCATAATCGCAATGTTGTTACCAATCTTCAACGCTTCATCCAAGTCGTGACTGACGAACAGAATGGTTTTATTGAGTTTTTTCTGTATTTCTAACAGCTCATCTTGCAACTGGGCTCGGATCAGTGGGTCAAGCGCAGAGAAAGGCTCATCCATCAGCAATATATCGCTGTCCATGGCAAAGGCCCTTGCTAAACCAACACGCTGCTGCATACCACCAGACAGTTCATGAGGATATTGGTTAGCCCACACGTCTAGACCAACGAGCTCCAATTTCTCAAGCGCTTGCTTGCGGCGCTCTTTTTTGCTGATCCCCTTCATTTCCAAGCCAAACGCCACATTGTCGACAACCGTCATCCAAGGCATCAAGGCAAATTTTTGGAACACCATAGAAGCACGACTGGTGCGCAAGTGACGCAATGTCTGCGAATCAACAGTCGCCATATCGACCATTTGATCGCCGTCGCGGACTTCGAGGCTACCACGACTAATAGGGTTTAAGCCGTTAACTGCACGGAGTAAGCTCGATTTACCTGAGCCTGAAAGGCCCATGAGCACACAGATTTCGCCTTCTTTAACATTGAGCGATACATTATCGACACCGACAACTTGTCCAGTTTGTTCAATAATTTCTGACCGAGAAAGGCCTTTATCCAACAGATCAAGTGCTGGCTGTACGTTATCGCCAAACACGACATCTAAATTTTTAATTGCGATTGCGTCCATGGTTACCTCTTATTCGTTGCCTTGGTTGGGTGCTTTACACAAGCGGTCAAGAATGATGGCGACCAATACAATCGCAAGACCCGCTTCAAACCCTTGAGAAATGTTCACTGTATTCAGTGCACGAACAACCGGTTTACCCAGGCCATCAGCCCCCACCAGCGCAGCAATAACCACCATCGACAGCGACAACATAATACACTGAGTCACACCTGTCATAATGCTTGGCAATGCCGCCGGCAATTCCACTTTAAACAACAACTTCATACGAGTGGCACCAAATGCACGTCCCGCCTCGACCAATTCTTCAGGCACCCGCGTGATCCCTAGATACGTCAGGCGGATTGGCGATGCGATAGCAAAGATAATGGTCGAAATAAGGCCCGGCACAATCCCTAAACCAAACAACACCAGCGTTGGGATGAGATACACAAACGGTGGTACGGTTTGCATTAAATCGAGCAATGGCCGCATAAAGGTATATACCAAAGGCCGGTGCGCCGCCATTATGCCCAGAGGTATGCCAATTAATACGGAAATCGTTGTCGCGGCAAAAACCAGAACAAAGGTTTCCAGCATCTCTTGCCAGTAGCCCAGGTTGAGGATCAACAAGAGCGCACTCACAACAAAGATCACGATAGAAATTCGACGTTGCAGGTACCAAGCAAGGGCCGCGGTCATAAGAATCGGACCGGCTGCTGGCATCCATTTAAAAATATCGACCAATAGTGTGATGCTAGTATCTAAGCCAATTGAAATCGCATCAAAAAAACCGGCGGCATTCATGGTCAACCAATCAACACCACTTTCCATCCATTGACCGAGTGGGATCTTGTTATCTGTAATAATATTCACAATAAAACCTTAGGGGCGGCGTTAACACCGCCCTCTCCTTCTACACTTTTATAATTACGCTTCAGTCTTTTTTAGGTATTCAGTGACCGCTTCAACAGCGTCTTGACCATCAACGGTGGTGACACCGTCTAGCCACTTGTTCAACACACTTGGGTTGTTGCGTAGCCATTCACGTGCAGCCATTTGTGGCTTCTCACCGTCGTTGAGGATTTTGCCCATCATTTCGTTTTCCATCTTGAGACTAAACTCAAGATTCTCGAGCATTTGACCCACGTTTGCGCACTGCTCGACATAGCCGCTACGTACGTTGGTATGAACCGTGGCACCGCCATAGTTCGGGCCGAAGTACTCATCGGCACCAGATAGATATTTCATATCAAAATTGCTGTTCATTGGGTGCGGGGCCCAGCCGAGGAAGGCAACCCATTTGTCACGACGAACGGCACGTGAGACTTGCGAAATCATGCCCGCTTCACTGGACTCGATTAGGCGGAAATCACCCAGATCAAAGTCGTCGGTGTCGATCATTTTTTGAATTTGCGTGTTGCCATCGTTACCGGGTTCAATGCCATAAATGCGTGAATCAAATTTGTCAGCATATTCCGCGATATCTGCAACACTCTTCACACCGGCATCGTACACATATTTTGGCACAGCTAAGGTGTATTTTGCCCCCGTTAGGTTAGCGCGAACGCTATCGACAGTGCCGTTATCAATGTACTTCTTAATATCGCCTGTCTGTGTTGGCATCCAGTTACCGAGGAATACGTCGATGTCGCCCGACGCCAGTGATGAGAAGGTCACAGGCAGTGACAGTAAATCTGTCTCTGTGGTGTAACCTATGCCTTTAAGTACTTCCGTGGTGATAGCCGTCGTTGAAGTGACGTCTGTCCAACCGATATCCGAGAAACGCACGGTTTCACACTGATTCGCTGCAGCGCCGAACGCCATCATTGAGCTCAAGCCAACGGCAGTCATCAGCGTTTTGGTGGTTTTACGTTTATTCATTGACATCTTAGTTTCCTTGTAATGCTTACTAATTAGTTTCTAGTGTGTGCTCACCCTTGGGTGGCATCGTCACTCTGCGCGTTTTGATTGCGTTGCTTGTCTTGCCACTCAGCCGCAATCCATACTGGCACCTGCTCGGCAGGTAAGAGTGGCTTCTCAAGGATCATGTCAGCGGCGCGCTCCGCTACCATGATGGTTGGGGCATTCAGGTTGCCATTAGGAATCGTCGGGAAGACAGAGGAGTCCACCACGCGCAACCCTTGAACTCCACGCACACGGCATTGCTCATCGAGCACCGCCATTGCGTCGTCTTCGGCGCCCATTTTGCAAGTACACGATGGGTGATAAGCACTTTCCACATTCTCTTTCACCCAACGATCGATCGCTTCATCCGACTGAACATCCTTACCCGGCTGGATCTCATCACCACGGAATGCGTTCATCGCGTTTTGATCCATAATTTCGCGGGTTAAACGAATGGTGTCGCGCCAATCTTGGCGGTCTTGCTCAGTCGTAATGTAATTAAATAAAATTGCTGGCTTAGCATGCGGATCGGCAGACTGAATCCGAACATGGCCGCGACTTTCTGGTTTATTAGGGCCGACATGCACCTGGAAGCCATGGCCATCAAATGCCGCTTTACCGTCATAGCGCATAGCTGCAGGCAAAAAGTGATACTGCACGTTTGGCCACTTCAGTCCTTCACGTGAGCGAATAAAGGCGCAAGATTCAAAATGGTTGGTGGCGCCCAAGCCTTTACGGGTCAGGATCCACTCGGTACCAATCATGCCTTTGCTAATAAGGCCCAGCTTGCTGTTCAGCGTGATGGGTTGCTTACAATGGAACTGAAAATACACCTCGAGGTGGTCTTGCAAATTTTCACCGACGCCCGGCAGCTCGTGCTGAACATCAACACCTGCACTTTCGAGCACGTCACGCGCACCAATACCGGATAGCTGTAAAAGCTGAGGCGATCCAACAGAGCCGGCACTGGAGATCACTTCTTTATCCGCCATCACATGCTCGATGTTGCCGCCTTTTTCAAATTCCACACCGACAGCACGCTTGCCTTCTAGCAAGATACGGCGCGTCACCACGCCTTTTTTCAAGGTGAGGTTGCTACGCTTCAGTGCGCGGCGCAGATAAGCGTTTGATGTTGAGGCACGCACACCTTTATCGACGGTCATGTGCATTGGACCAAAGCCTTCTTGCTGATAACCGTTGTAATCTTTGGTTTCTGGATACCCAGCTTCCACCCCTGCATCAATAAAAGCTTGATACAATGGGTTTAATTTCATGTCGTTACCGTTGCAAGTGCCGACAGGACCGTTACCACCACGGTAGGTATCTGCCCCGCCTGACCAACTTTCAGCACGCTTAAAGTACGGCAAGCAGCTCGCGTAATCCCAGCCATTGGCACCGTGCTCAACCCACTCTTCATAGTCGCAAGCGTGACCACGGACATACACCATGCCATTAATCGATGAGCTGCCACCGAGCACTTTACCGCGGGGACAATGAAGTTCACGTCCATCAAGGCCTGGCTCTGGCAATGTCTCGAACTGCCAGGCATAGCGCTTGGTGTTCATAGGAATCGACAAAGCTGTCGGCATTTGGATAAAAATACTCTTATCGGTACCGCCCGCTTCAAGCAGTAGCACTTGATGTTGGCCAGATTCGGTCAGCCGATCGGCCAATGCGCAGCCGGCCGAACCCGCGCCGACGATAATATAATCGTAGCGTTGTGACATATTGGTCGCTCCGTTAGAAATTAGGCGTAAGGGCTGGCGAAGTCGCCAAGCTCAATCAGGACACTCTTGGTTTGGGTATAATGTGTAAGGGTTTCGACACCATTCTCACGACCGACACCTGAGTGTTTGTAGCCACCAACTGGCATTTCTGCGGGTGAATCACCCCAGGTGTTAACCCAGCAAATACCGGCTTCAAGCTGATGAATAATGCGGTGAGCACGCGATAGATTCTGCGTAAAGATACCTGCCGCTAAGCCATAATGGGTATTGTTGGCACGGGCAACGACTTCTTCCTCATCAGAAAAACGCAATACCGACATCACAGGGCCAAAGATCTCTTCACGCACGTGCGCCATGTTGTCATCACAGTCTGTAAAGATGGTTGGCGCGACAAAGTTACCCTTATCAAGCCCGTTCTCAGTGACGCGGTAGCCACCGGTCAGCAAGGTTGCACCGCTTGCTTTTGCCGTTTCAATCGCCGTCATCACTTTATTAAGGTGTTCAGTCGAGATCAGCGCACCGACCTGGGTGTTCATATCGGTTGGGTCACCGATAACGAGCTTTTCTGTACGCGCTTTCAGTTGCTCAACAAAGGCGTCGTAAATGCTGTCGTGAACAAATACACGGGTGCCGTGTGTACACACTTCGCCTTGGGTATAGAAGTTCGCGACCATGGCTGCCGATACCGCATTATCAAGGTCTGCATCATCAAACACGATACAAGGTGATTTACCGCCTAGTTCCATAGTGACCGACTTGAGTGTTTTGGCCGCGTCACCCATGACCGTTTTACCGGTTCCGACTTCACCCGTGAACGAGACTTTGGCAATCTCAGGGTGTGCAGTCAGCATTTGGCCCACACGGTAGTCACCTTGAACCACATTAAACACACCGGCTGGCATCCCTGCTTCGGCAAAAATTTCTGCCAGTTTTAAGGCGGTTAGCGGTGTTTCTTCAGAGGGTTTGAAAACCATGGCATTACCAGCGGCCAAGGCAGGTGCTGACTTCCACATCGCAATCTGGATCGGATAGTTCCATGCACCAATGCCTGCACACACGCCAAGTGGCTCACGACGGGTATAGAAGAATTGTTTTTCAGAAAGCGGTTGTTGCTCGCCCTGCATGGACGGGACAAGATTGGCGAAATACTCAATCGCATCCGCACCGGTGATCACGTCAACCTCGACCGCTTCTTGCATCGGCTTACCGGTATCGAGTACTTCGAGCTTCGCTAATTCATCATTACGCTCACGTAACAGGGCAACGGCTTTTAGTAGAATACGGCTACGTTCCATCGCTGTCATACGCGACCAAACTGCAAAGCCTTGTTTGGCAGCATCGACAGCCGCTTGTACATCGTCTGCCGAAGCTTGATCAATTTGTGCAAGCGTTTCACCCGTGGCCGGGTTGACGGTTGCAAAGTGCTCGCCACTGGTTGCAGCGGTCAGTTGGCCATTAATAAATAGCGTTTTCGCGTCCATAATTAATCCTGAATTCTTTTGTATTCGAGTGTATATGTCAGGCGTTTGCGGCCTTAGCTCTGAGGACGACCATAAAAGGTCAATTGCTTTTCCAAATAATCATTGATAATGGTCCGCGCGTTGTTGGCATCAATACCTTTAGGGTTCAATGCACCGCGCAACCAAATACCATCGATCAACGCCGCAATCCCCTGAGCGACCATCACCGCCTGATCAAGCGGCAATAATGCACGTAGCTCAATGCGCAAATGCGACAGTAGGCGCTTTTCGTTCACGCGTTGTAAACGGTATAATTCTTCGTCGTGCATGGCATACGACCAGAACGCTAACCAGGTTTTAACCACATCGGATTTGGCCTGAAACCCTTCAAAGTTAGCGTTAATGATCGCGTTAATGCGCGCCTGATGGTGGTGGCGTGGGGTTTCACGCAATGCGCTAATCACCGTCGCCGATAGCTCACGTAGAACCACGCGCATGGTTTCTTCTAGCAAGCCATGCTTACCACCAAAATAGTGGTTAATAATGCCTGTTGATACGCCGGCTTCCTTACTGATCAAAGAAATCGTGGCTGCATGCAGCCCTACTCGACCGATAACCGTCATCGTGGCCTTAACCAGCTGCGGTTTCCGTACTTCCGGCATCCCTACCTTAGGCATTACGTCTCCATTCGTTTTTTTAATTGAACGATTAGTTAAAGATAATCTTACACGCTAATCATTAGATCTCAAACATTATTTTTAACCAATTCGCTACACCCCACCCTACGAAAAAACAGCTAGATAAAGCAAAAACAATGATTTAAGTCAATTTTAACCCCACTCTTTTGTCACCTAATTGTTTGTACTGATAGCAGTATTTATCACCAAATCGCTCAATAAATGACCACAATCACAGCTATCATAAGCGATTATTAAGGGCCATAAACAAGAGAAGCGCTATGATTTAGCCTCACTCATTACCAGCGACATCATCACCAAAAGCGCTAGAAAGCGTAAAAAAGCAACGAAAATCCGCTTATATCGCCGATTACCAGATAGAACAAGACAAAATTGGAATCGAGTACCAAGCTCTAACGTAATGGTCTCAGGAAAAATTAGGTCTTTGCTTGATAGATAGGAGGGCTAATCCAGCGAGATGTAATATTTAACGCGGACAATGTTTAGTGTGACTATCTTTTTCCGCGTTAATGACAAATATGTAGGGATAAAAAAAGCGCCCAGGCCATCAAAAGATGGACTGGGCGCTCATAAAATAGTTAAACGGCTAACGGTGAGAGAGATTACTCGTAGTTAAGATCCGTTGCTTTACCGGAGAACACACGATAGACAAATACGGTGTACAAGAAGATCATCGGCAACACAAACATGGCACCATAACCCACAATCAATAAGGTACCTGGTGCACTCGCTGCCTCTTGTGCGGTCATTACCCCTGGGACGATGTCCGGAAAGAAGCTATAGGCCAAGCCAAAAAAGCTTAATGCGAACAAGAATATCGCGCCAATGAATGGGAATTGGTATCCCACGTCATTTTCAACCGGTACATGGCGTAAATATCGGTCGACCAGTACCATAATCGCCAGACACACTAATGGAACGGGGGCGAGCAGCAAGATCTCAGGGAAGCCAAACCAACGCGCGGCAACCGTTTCACTTACCAGTGGATTCACAATGCTAATGGCTAAGACGCCTAACGCGGCTAACCAACCACCACGACGCGACCATTTAGCCGCTCGCTTTTGTAAATCGCCTTCAGTCTTCATCACCAGCCAGGTCCCGCCGATATAGATGTAAGCTGCGGTCACACAAAGGCCACTTAATAAGGCAAACAAGTACGCCCCGATGCTTTCATCAAATGCTAACACATAACGGCCTATCATGTAGCCTTGGGTCATCGCTGCAATAAAAGAGCCGGCTTTAAAGCAACGATCCCAGAGATCTTTGCGTTCAGGCCGCACCTTGGCACGGAAATCGAAGGAGACCCCGCGCAAGATTAATCCCGCTAACATCACTGAGGTCGGCAAGTATAGCTCAGTCAAAATCAAGCTATGTGCGGTTGGGAATGCAATCAACAAAATACCAACCGCCAACACCAACCACGTTTCGTTGGCATCCCAAAAAGGACCAATCGATGCAATCATGCGATCGCGCTGTGCTTGGTTACAGCTCGGGAGCAACATGCCAACTCCGAGATCGTAGCCATCTAATACGGCATACATAAATACCGTAAACCCAAAGAGCAATAGATAGATTTCAGGTAAATATGGTGTGATGGTCATACGCTCACCTCTTTAATTGACTGCGCGGTGTTTGCGCCGTCAGATTGATACTCTGGCAAACGTTTTTTCGCCAAGAAGAACAGGGTTCGAATGTAGGCCACCATCAACACGGCATAGAGCGTGAGATAGATGGTTAATGAAATCCCTACATTAGAACTGGCGACTGTCGTCACCGCATCCGCCGTTTTTAATACACCTTCAACAAGCCAAGGCTGACGACCAATCTCAGTGACATACCATCCCGATAAGGTAGCGACCCAGCCTGAGAAGGTCATCGCCACAAGCCCCATCAGATGCCACTTAGGCATTGGCTGGTTTCGCCATACACGGTACGCGGTGTACCAGCTCACCAACAACATGAGCACACCTACGCCTACCATGATTCGAAAACCAAAGAAAAGTGGTTTCACCGGTGGATGATACTCAAAGCTGTCCAAGCCTTTTATTTCACCATCGAGTTTGTGAGTCAGAATCAAACTGGCCAGATTCGGAATACCGATTTCATAGTCGTTTGAACGTGTTTGTTCGTTAGGTACCGCAAAAAGCAGTAATGGCGCGCCTTGCTCGGTCTCCCAGACCCCTTCCATCGCCGCAATTTTCTGCGGTTGATGCTCTAGGGTGTTTAACCCGTGCATGTCGCCGATAATGATTTGCAAGGGGATCAAAATGGCGGCTGCCGTAATCCCCACTTTAAGTGGCTTGTCTGACACACCGGACGTGGGTGATTTCAATTTCTGATAGGCGGAAATACCGGCAATTAAGAAAGACGCGGTCAGCCCTGACGCTAAAAGCATATGGCTTAAGCGATACGGCATTGATGGGTTAAAAATAATCTCAAACCAGCTGGTTGGGTGGACCACCCCTTCAATGATCTCAAAGCCGGTTGGTGTGTGCATCCAGCTATTGAGAACCAGGATCCAAAAAGCAGAAAGCGTCGTGCCAATCGCCACCAGCAAAGTTGCCAGCGTATGCACCCAGTTAGGCACCCGGTTTTTACCGAATAACATCACACCGAGGAAGGTCGCTTCCATGAAAAACGCCGTCATCACCTCGTAGCCCAATAAAGGACCCGCAATGTTGCCCACTTTTTCCATGAAGCCCGGCCAATTGGTGCCAAACTGAAAACTCATGGTGATACCAGAGACCACCCCAAGCGCAAAGGTCAGCGCAAATACTTTGACCCAGAAATAATAGGTGTCGAGCCAAATTTGCTCACCCGTGCGATTGTGTCTGAATTTGAAAAACACCAGCATCCATCCGAGTGCAATCGTGATGGTGGGAAAAAGAATATGGAAGCTGATGTTGGCCGCAAATTGGATCCGCGACAACATTAATGTATCTAACATGACATTACCCTCAGGACGTTACTTACCCGATACTTCGTTAGACTTGCTGTGAAACAGCTTGCCGGATAGCTCAAGAAGCTTGCCGACACTGCTACCCAGCTTCATCAAATTTTTCAGATGCTCAGGTTTCATTTGCTGCACATCATCAAACCAATGGTTGAACAGCTCCAAAAGATCATGGATCTCATGTAGCTGCGTCACCGCGTGACTATCTGCATCGTCTTCGCTTCGCATAAAATGTGAACGCAACATAGATAAGGTGGGGTCGACTTCTCGCTTTTTCCTTTCAGCAAGCACCTGCTGCGCCAACTCCCAGATAGTGCCATTGGGCACGAAGTAATCCTTTCTATCTCCGGGGGTACGCTGTGAGCGGATCAAATTCCAGCCTTGCAACTCTTTGGTTGCCATACTGACGTTGCCACGAGATATGTTGAGTGCAGACACAATATCGTCAGCGCTTAAAGGATGTTCGCTTAGCACAATCAGCGCTAGCATTTCACCGACTGAGCGATTAAAGCCCCAACGGCTTCCCATCTCACCAAAGTGCATCACGACATTGCGTAATTCTTGTGACAACTCCATTTTAATCTCCCTCACAATACGTTTGAGAGATAATACGGAGTTTATTTGCGTGGGATCAATGAAAATTTGGAATTTTCAGAAATTATTGAAAATAGAAAAGGATTTTAATTGCAAACTGTAAGGATTCTTTATGAAAATGTTACACAGACTGCCGTGTGAAAATGATCTTAGTCACAAAGAGTACGTCAGAACGCAGGGGAAAGGAAGCACGGCGACGCATAGATACACATAATTATTGTGTTTCTAAACATGACTCAAAACAGCAAAAATCTCGTCTTCCTGAGCATTTTATTGTTCATGACGATACATCGATCACATCATAGGCTTAACCTATCAGGTATATAGGTTAACTCCATTTTCCTTTTTTAATTCGGGACGTTACTCTAATTTCATCAATCGAAACAATACAGTTTCCAGTGTTCAATTTTCGCGATAGCGCGACGATTTAACACATTGATTTTGCCACTAAGGAGGCATTAGATGAGTAAACAATCAGCATTGATCGGATTGGACAGCACCAAAGCTGCAGAGTTAGCCGCTCGCCTAGATACGCTATTAGCAAACTACCAAGTGCTGTACACCAATGTGCGTGGTTTTCACTGGAACATCAAAGGCGGCGACTTCTTTGAGCTACACGTAAAATTCGAAGAGATCTATACCGATTTACAAACTAAGATCGATGAAGTAGCCGAGCGCATTCTTACTATTGGTGGTACCGCTGAACACCGCTTCAGTGAATATTTGAAAATCAGTGAAATCAAAGAGCATGCACCAGAGGCGAACGGTCAAGCCGGTCTACGCGCCATTGTTGACGGGTTTAGTGTATTAATTAGCCTACAACGTGACATTATGAGCCTTGCTGGTGAAGCTGACGACGAAGGCACATCAGCACTAATGAGCGATTACATCCGCGAACAAGAAAAATTACTGTGGATGTTCAACGCATACTTGAACTAATCACTTGTTCGATAACGTAAAGTAGCCCGCTTTGTCGGGCTATTTTTATGCCTAAACAACCTACAATCTCATTCAATGAGTGAGTAATACGGACGTAAAAGCCCTAACCAAGGCGGCACCATTATTGCTCGAGAAGTATGAGATTGTAACGAGAAATTGAATTTTAGGGGAGCAGAAAGGGCGGAGACCTCCCCAGCTACATCCCGGCACACACGTCCCAAGCGCGGGCTGCTTCCTTCCGGACCTGACCCAGTACACAAGATAGTGTTGCGGGAGAACCAAGGAGGCCTCCATCGATATGTCGTTAAGCTTGCTTAACTGCGGGGCATTATGTGGCAAGGCTGGATGCAATGCAAGAAGGATTCGTTTTCTTACCGATTAACTGTTGATATTATAAGCAATTATCGCTTAATTATCGTCTGAGTCTTCCAAGAGTAAATACTCACCTACCCAGATAGCCGCCAGCATAGTGGCCCACGCCACCAGTAACGACATTGTTAATTGATAGGGAACACGCCAAGCAATAACTAAAAACGGCACGCACGGCAAAATGTGCATCGCAAGGTGACGTGAAGTGGCTAAACGCGGTGTAAGCGCCACCCACTGTAACAGCCCAATCATCGCAACCACTGCCACGCTCCACAGCGCGGATGGCCACCCAACTGCCGCGGCCAGAATGGGAAGCACTAGCCAAGCGCCACGGCGAGGTGGTTGGTAGCCTGGCCAATATTGCATCGATAACCATAACCCGCATAACGCCGCAAGTTGAAGAGCCAAAAACCAGGGAGCCCCGCCTAATTTTGCTTCCGACTGCAAAGCCATTATCCCTGCGAAAATAGCGAGCATCACAGCCCCGAGTAACCACTTAACATGGGGATGTCGGTCAGGATTAAACCATAAAGATAACGCTGGCAAGATCAGCAAAGTACTTGCCGCAAGCAAAGCAGGTAACTGCGGTAAAGAAAGGGCCAAGGCCGCCATTCCCAACAGCAATAACCAACTCGCCAATTTGTCTGGGTAGAAGAAAAACAACGCAGGCGCCATGATCGCTAGCCCATGTAAGGCATCGCCGGCACTTATACTCGCAGCAATAGCAATCGCTAGCACGATCGCGGGCCAAACTAATGAGGAAATCCGCATGCACACTCCTTGTGCTGTGGTCATGATTCCCAGTGTAGCGACTCGTTGTCGGATCGTACCAGCGTAATGGTTGGATCATAGGTGTGATTCGTATCCGTGATCACTTTTTTAACCGTATTGGTGATAAATAACGGGCGTTCACTGACATCAATTTGCGCGGTGATCACATAATCATGAGAAGCAGAAATTTGGCTTGGATCGTAATTTAGCGCGAAATGGAGGGGCACTTGCTGACCTTCAGTCACAAAAGACTGTCGGCTAATCACTTTACCCGGCGAGTCCATTTTTTTTATTTCTACCAAACGCACAGTGACACTGGCTGTCTCGGGTAAAGCAAGGCGCTCACGATAGATCAAAGTACCAGAAATATTGGCTAAATCATTGGGTTGGTTATTACCAGAGCACGCGGTAAACACTAGAGCAGTAAATAAGGCGAACAACAGAAACGTTAGTTTCTTCATTAAAGAATCCTCACCGAAACGCGTTTGAATGCGGCAAAAACGCTAAGGTTATGATAGCTTGAATAATAACAATGGAAGCATAACATGAATCAAGGACTTATGAGCCAACCACTGACAGAACTCTTACAATTACTGCAGCTTGAGCGATTAGACACCGGCCTTTACCGCGGCCAGAGTGAAAACCTTGGACTGCCCCAAGTGTATGGCGGGCAAGTGATTGGACAAGCGTTGTCTGCCTCGAAAACCTCCATCGAAGCCGATCGCTTTTTGCACTCATTCCACAGCTACTTCCTGCGTCCAGGCGACCCGGAACAACCGATCATCTATGATGTTGAGATACTCAGAGATGGAAAAAGTTTCAGTACTCGGCGAATAAAAGCCGTACAGTACGGCAAACCGATTTTCTATCTTACCGCATCGTATCAAGAGGAAGAGGAAAGTTTCGAGCATCAAAACTCAATGCCGACAGACGTGCCCGCTCCGGAAACCTTGCGCTCGGAGCAATCACTGGTCGCAGATATTGCCCACAAACTGCCCGCCAATGTTGTCAAAGCGTTTGGCAGTGATAAACCAATAGAAGTTCGCCCTACGACTGTGATCAACCCACTGAAGCCAGAGACGGCCCCAGCGAAGCAATACCTCTGGATCCGTGCTAACGGTGAAGTTGGCGATGACTACCATGTCCACCAATACTTGCTGGGCTACGCGGCGGATTGGGGGTTTTTGGTCACTGCGCTACAACCTCACGGGGTAACATTACTGACTCCAGGCATGAAAGTGGCCACTATTGATCACTCTATGTGGTTCCACCGCCCGTTTAGAATGGATGAGTGGCTGTTGTTTGCGATTGAAAGCCCCTCCGCCAGTGGTGCACGTGGATTTGTTCGCGGAGAGCTTTTTAACCAACAAGGTGACCTCGTGGCTTCTGCTACTCAAGAAGGGTTAATGCGTAAGCTCTCCTAGCGCTCAGCGACTCTGTTCGCTGCAAACAAGGGGCCTGAGCCCCTTTTTAATTTTCTTACCTATGACACGACTAAGCCTGCGCTTCTTCCTCAAGCGCCGCCAAGTGAGCGCTGGCTTGCTGAAGCTGGTACATCTGCCAATAGCGACCTTGCTGACGCAGCAGGCTTTGATGACGCCCTTGCTCAATCACGCGGCCACGATGCAAGACCAAGATGTTATCAGCCTCGGCAATAGTCGATAAACGGTGCGCAATCACTACCACTGTCATCTGCTGACGTAACCTATTTAATGCTTGCTGAACAAGCTCTTCGGTACCGGAATCGATATTGGCGGTGGCTTCATCAAGGATCAATATTTTAGGCTGACGGACTAACACCCGCGCTAGAGCCAATAGCTGACGTTGCCCAGCTGAGAACGTCATTCCCCCCTCGCCCAATTGAGTCTCTAAACCAGCAGGTAAGCCTTTCACGTACTCTGCCAATGCTACTTGCTCTAATGCATGCCAAATCACAGCATCGTCCAGTGTCTGTCCCAGCGCGATGTTTTCTTTTAAGCTGCCGGTTAACATGTGCGGATCTTGTTGCACCATCGCCACGCCCTCGCGCAAACTTTGATGGCTTAAGGTTTCAATCGGCAAACCACCCAGCGTTAACGTGCCTTTTCCTGGGCGATAAAACCCCATGAGTAATGACGCTAAGGTTGATTTACCGCTCCCCGTATGGCCCACCAGTGCCAGAAATCCGCCAGCAGGTACATTGACATTTACCTCTGACAACACTGGCGTTTCGCCATCATAAGAGAAGGATATATCACGCAGTGCAATGGCACCGTCAGGAATCGGTGTACTGTCATGACCATATTGCTCAGGCGGGGTATCCATCATCTCAAACAATCGCTCCCCCGCTGAAATCGCCTGCTGAAGCAGTGATAATTGTTGCATCATCTCAATCAGCGGCTCAGTGATTCGACCCAGGTAACTCAAAAAAGCATAGAGCACCCCGACGCCAATCACTTCCATTCCACTGACGCCGAAAATTGCCACTAAGGACAGCAAGGCGGCACCGGAGAGCAAATCAATCAAGGGACGGAGATAGATCCCGTTAAGGCGCTGAATGGTGACCATGGCATCCAAGTGATCCGCCGTCATCGTTTGAAAACGGGAAGAAAACGCCTGCTCTTGCTGCATCAATTGGATAAGATTCATGCCCTGTACCGACTCGTTCATCACCCCGTTGATATCAGCAAGTCGGTCTCGCGCTCGTCGATAGGCGGGCGCTGAGCGTTTTTGATACCGTACCATTACCAAGATGACACAGGGCAATAACACCAGCACGACTAACGTCAGTTCAATACTGAGCATCAGCATCGCCACCAGCATCACGCTAATCAAGGCGATGTTGCGTAAAAAAGTCGAAAGCACCGACACATACAGCTCTTTCAACGACTCGGTGTCATTGGTTAAGCGCGAGACAATCCGTCCCATCGGCACATAGTCAAACGCGGATAACGGCTGTTTGATCACATTGGCAAACACGGTTTTTCGAATCCGCTGAATAATCGCCACCGCCATGGTGTTAAAGCGTAACTCGTACTGATACTGGAAGCCGGCCGAAACAATGGTGGATACAATGTACCCCACCGCAAGCGCCCACATGATCATCGCCGG
Organism: Salinivibrio sp. IB643; assembly: GCF_001996105.1. NCBI lineage: Bacteria > Pseudomonadati > Pseudomonadota > Gammaproteobacteria > Vibrionales > Vibrionaceae > Salinivibrio > Salinivibrio sp. IB643. The sequence goes on along the minus strand of NZ_MUFF01000012.1, from coordinate 18,333 downwards.
ATAATGGTCTTTGGCAACATAGCTATCAAGAAAGATTTGCACCAAATAAGGGCCGGTCACTTCCGCCACCGCGGCTACCAATAAGAAAATGGCGGCAATCACAAACTGGCGACGATCGCGACGCATATAGCTTAATAGCCGATATAAAATCTCTCGCTTAGTCATTGCGCGGCTCCTCATCGGCATCCAGTGCCGCTTCCAGCTGCTGATATTGATGCATTTCTTGATACCATCCTGGCTGTTGAATCAATTGACGATGCTGACCGCGCTCGCGTATTTGGCCATGACTAAGCACCACGATTTCGTCGGCGCTTTCCAAGGCCGATAAGCGGTGAGCAATCACGATCGTGGTACGCGTTTGTTGATGCTGTTGTAGATTCTGCAAAATCCGATGCTCAGTGTCACCATCAACCGCCGACAAGGCATCATCCAAAATCAAACACTCGGCACCCACCAATAATGCGCGAGCAATCGAAATCCGCTGCTTTTGCCCACCGGACAGAGTAATCCCCTTTTCTCCAACAGCCGTTTGATAGCCCTGCGGCAACTGACGAATATCCTCGTCAATACAAGCCAAGTGAGCCGCGTGTTCAATCTCCGCTTGATTTGCGTCGGGGCGACCGAGGGCGATGTTTTCCGCAATCGATCGCGAGAACAAAAACGGTGTTTGCGTCACCACCGCAAAACGTTGTCGCCACGACGACAAATCAGCGTTCGCAATCGATACATCACCATAACGAATATCGCCTTTTTCCAACGTAGTCAGATGCAATAGAAGTTGTAACAAGGTGGACTTGCCGCTGCCAACCGGGCCCGCAATCCCCAGCATTGCCCCTGGCGAGAGGGTCACATGGATATCTTTGAGGGCAAAACTGTCATCCGGTTGCCACTTAAACTGCTCAATGGCTAGCGTCAACGGCTGCATGGTGTCTGGCAGCGGCGTGTCACCACCAACAATGTCTGGCTGCTCTTGCATCAGCGCATCAATACGGGTCCACGCCGCTCGGCCCCGTTCGATAATATTGAACAGCCAGGCGATCGCGAGCATCGGCCAAATCATCAAACCTTGGTACAAGGTAAACGCGGTAAGATCCCCTAACGAAATCTCACCGTTAGCAACCAAATAGCCACCACCGGACACGGTAAAGAAAAACGACGCGCCAATGGTGCCTTGGATCACCGGCGAAAACAGCGCATCAACCCGCGCCACCGCGAGGTTTTTCTCCCCAGTGCGATCGGCGACTTGATCAAACTGATTCATTTGATGCTGCTCTAAGCCGAATGCACGCACCATACGCACTGCTGACAGTGAGGACTGACTTACCTCTGACAGATCAGAAAACGCCGCTTGTGACTCGGTGAAGGTATGATGTAAACGGCGCCCAAACCGATTGACTAAAAAGGCCATCACCGGCATCGGCAACAGCGCTAAAATCGTCAGTTGCCAACTGATTTGGCTGACCATCACAATCAATACCGCCGCACCTGTGATAATGGAATCACCCGCGGTCAGGACTCCCTCTCCGGCGGTCATCACCACCGCTTTTACATCATTAGTGGAGCGCGCCATGATATCGCCACTCGGATAGCGACGGAAAAAATGCGGAGATTGGCGAGTAAAGTGATCATAAAGCCGATTACGCAGCACAGAGCCAAGCTCCGCCGCCGCACCGAAAAGCCACACTCGCCAAACAATGCGCAGCAGATACACCACCCCCCAGATAGCCAGCATGCCCGCTAATAGCCATAACAGTGTTTGCGTAGAAATATCCCCCGCAACCACGCCGTCGACCACATGGCCCACGGCCATCGGCGGGATCAGCTCGAAGACAGAGACAAATACCAAAATAATCATGGCGCCGAGATAACGACGCCATTCACGTTTAAAAAACCAGCCTAACTGCCAAAACACCTTCATGAGGGCTCCTTATTCTCCCCGCCTTTTATTATTTATCTGACCTATCCGATCGGTAGGGCGGTGGTGTATTTAAGTGCTTCCATGGCGAACGTTGATGTCACATTATTCAGACTTGGCACAGAATTGACCAGCTTTTTATAAAAATGATCAAATCGAGTCATATCAGCCACCTGCACCTTCATCATGTAATCATACTCACCTGCCATGCGATAGAATTCCATCACCTCAGGAAACTCAGTCACCACCTCCGTAAAGGTTTTGTACCACTGCTCACTGTGGTCATTGGTTTTGATGTGGACGAAGGCGGTAAAGGCTAGGCCAACGGTTTCCGGGTCAAGCAATGCCACCCGCCCGCGGATCACGCCTTGTGATTCCAGCCGTTTCAGCCGCTTCCAACAGGGGGTGGTGGTTAAATTCACCCGTTCGGCCAACGCAGCCACAGACCAGTTGGCATCTTCCTGCAGCGCCGCGAGTAAAGTGCGATCTATCTCATCTAAAGTGACAGTCATGAAAATTTATTTCCATTAAGTATTATTTAAGAGTTTATTTTTCTCTTTTGGCGTCATTATAGAGCAAAAATAGCAAGGTTTTTATCCCACACTTTACGTAAACTGGTGCTAATTACGCATTCGGAGACGCATGATGACAACCCCACAGCCTTGCCATACTTGGGTCGGTAACGCGATTCGCCTGATTGAAGCGGACTTTAAACGCTCTGCAGATACGCATTTAATTAAGCTCGATCTCCCTAGCTTTACAGACATTGATATCTATCTTAAAGACGAGAGCACCCACCCGACCGGTAGCTTGAAGCATCGCTTGGCGCGTTCTTTGTTTTTGTACGGCTTATGTAATGGTTGGATTGATGAGCACACCACCATTATTGAGAGCTCATCAGGCAGTACTGCCATTTCCGAAGCGTATTTTGCCCGTCTGCTTGGTTTACGTTTTATTGCCGTAGTGCCCAAAAACACTGCGTGTAAGAAGATTGAGCAAATCCGTTTTTATGGCGGTGAAGCGCACTTTGTCGAGCGGTCAGACCAGATCTATGCCGAGTCTCGCCGCCTTGCTAAAGAGCTAAACGGCCATTACATGGACCAGTTTACCTATGCCGAGCGAGCAACGGACTGGCGTAGCAATAACAACATTGCCAACCGTATTTTTGATCAAATGCAGTACGAGCGCTTTCCGATCCCTCGCTGGATTGTGATGAGCCCAGGCACCGGCGGTACCTCAGCGACCATTGGCCGTTACATTCGTTATCGTTGCCAACCGACTCAGCTGATGGTGGCCGATGCTGAGCACTCGGTGTTTCACGATTACTACCTCACCGGCGATAAAAACTTAACGACGGATGAGAGCAGTCGGATTGAAGGGATTGGACGGCCACGTGTCGAGCCCAGCTTTATTCCCGGCGTGATTGATAGAATGACCACAGTGCCGGACACTCACAGTATCGCCACCATTCACTGGCTAGAAAGCCAGCTTGGCCGCAAAGCCGGTGCGTCCACGGGTACTAACCTGTACGGCGTCTTGATGCTGGCGAATGAAATGCGCGCCAACGGCGAGAAAGGCTCTATCGTCACCTTACTATGTGACAGCGGCGAGCGCTACCTAGACACCTATTACAACCCTGATTGGGTACGCGAGCACATTGGCGCGCTCGACCAAGCGACCCATGATTTGCAGACGGTGTTGGGGTAACGCGCCATCGTCTATACAGACGTTGTATGCATTCCCACGCAGGAGCGTGGGAACGAGCAATCGTCGCCGATGGCACCACCGATATATAAATCAGGCGTAGGTCGGTATAAGCGCCAGCACAATGCCAATCATTATCACGATATGGGCCGCGCGCCATCCGACATCGGGGTCAAAATTGGCGCCAAACGTGACAGGCGCCCGTTGACAATGTGCACATACCCATCATCGTGCTGGGGCTTGTGTCATCGTCGCCAATGGCACCATTGCAGTTAATTTAGCAGCTTAGCAAGCTAATCTATAGCTTGAGGTAAAGATCAAACCCGGCGGGCGCGAATGGTGCGGCCTTTCACTTTTCCATCATTCAACTTACGCAACGCGGCTTTAACGCAAGATTGTGACACTGCAATAAACGCCACATTATCGAGCACATTGATTTTACCCACCTGTTTACCGTCAATACCATCTTGACCGGTTAGTGCGCCTAAAATATCGCCCGCGCGTACTTTTTGCTTTTTACCCGAGTCAATCATCAAGGTTGCCATCTCAGGCTGGTAAGGCGCAGTGTCAAGCAAGTGCTGCGACGGCAGAGATTCAGGGAGAAAATCGCGGTCATATTGATCGCCAATCATCGCCAGCTTATAGTGCTCAGCATCGTTATACAGAGAACACGCCACCCCTTTTTTGCCAGCGCGACCGGTACGGCCGACGCGGTGCACGTGAGTTTGCGGATCGTGGGCGAGTTGATAGTTGATCACCATATCCATGTCATCAATGTCTAAGCCTCGCGCGGCGACATCAGTGGCCACCAGCACGGACGCACTTTTGTTGGCAAATTTTACCAAAGTGCGCTCACGGCCACGCTGTTCAATATCGCCATGCAAGGCAACAGCGCTAAAACCATCATCTTCTAAGTTATCGCACACTTGTTGTGTTTGGACTTTGGTCGTACAGAACACCACACAACTTTGCGGCTGAAAGTGCAATAACAGTAGTTTTAACGCTTGGTAACGCTGCCTGTTATCATCAACTTTATAGACGTGTTGCGAGATTGTACTTTGCGTTTGCACCTCATCCACTTTAACGGAGACAGGGTGGCTCAGCACTCGCTGGGCAATAGCATTGATCGAGCGCGGGAAGGTGGCGCTGAATAATAAGGTTTGGCGATGAGCGGGAACACGCGCAATGATAGCATCCAAGGTATCTTGGAAGCCCATATCCAGCATCTGATCGGCTTCATCCAACACCAAGGTTTCAACATCATCGAGGCGCAATGTACCCTTGCGTAAATGATCGTCGACACGCCCTGGAGTGCCGACAATAATGTGTGCACCATGCTCCAGTGAGCCAATTTGTGGGCCAATCGATACCCCGCCACACAGTGTCAGTACTTTGACATTATGGCGGCCACGCGCCAACTTGCGCATCTCCTCAGCGACTTGCTCGGCCAACTCACGGGTTGGACACAGCACCAAAGATTGCACGCGAAAGCGCTTCACGTTCAGTTTGGCTAACACGCCAAGGCTAAACGCCGCTGTTTTCCCTGAACCTGTCTTTGCTTGAGCAATAATGTCTTTACCATCGAGCACAGACGGCAAGCTCTGCGCCTGAATCGGTGTCATTTCGGTGTAACCCAGCGTCGCTAAGTTATCGAGTAAATCAGCAGGTAACGCGAGCGAGGAAAAAGCGGTATCAGTCAAAGTCGTATCCACAGCAAAAGTAAACAAAGCCGCGCCCAAGCACGGCCAAAAAGGGGGCGTATCATACCAGAATCTGGCTGCTGCCACATTAGTCGATTATAGCCACACGCTTTGCTCCCTACTTTGCCACTTTATTCATTCTGTTACGCAATTGTTAGACCAAGCTCCGTATTTACACTTGCCCAGCTTGTCTTGTCATTGTGCTTGGTGTGCAATCAAGGCACACAATAAAGGAGGATTGTCTTGTGGCAAATATCCCAGTAGAAAACTACCCACTCTCTCATACGCAGGCAATTGTTTGGAACGACATGGACGCCCTGCAACACATCAATAACACCGTGTACTTTCGCTATTTTGAAGATGTGCGCGTGGTGATGCTTGAAAAACTGGAAGTGTTCGAGCTAGCCAAACGACTGCATGTTGGCCCGGTGGTCGGCTCGACGCGCTGCGATTATCGCGCCCCTTTGGTGTATCCAGATACCATCACCACCGTGGCTTGGGTGGAAGATATTCAAGAAAAGCGCTATGCGATGAAGTATGAAATCTACAGTCACAATCAAGAGCGCTGTGTGGCCGAGGGCGAAGCTTTGATTGTCTATTGCGATTTTAACACCGGTAAAAGCTGCCCTATCCCAGCTGAAACGCTCGAAGGGTTAAAAGCCTTTGTGGCGAAACAGTAAGCATAGGGACGAACACTGCGCGTTGCCTAACGGATTACATCATCGCGTCTGGCTTGCTGTCGATACCACACAGGGGTACCATCCGTGCTCTGTGTAACACTGGGTAAGTAGCACCGCCAAAGGACAAACCGATGAAAAAAGCCGTTGTGGTATTTAGCGGAGGACAGGATTCAACCACCTGTTTGATTCAAGCGCAGGCAGCGTACGACGAAGTGCATTGCCTCACTTTCGACTATAACCAGCGTCACAAGCAAGAAATTGACGTTGCCCGTGAGATTGCTGCAAACCGCGAAGTCAGTGCGCACAAGGTATTAGATGTTGGCTTGCTCAACGAATTAGCGATTAGCTCGCTCACACGCGACAACATTCCCGTTTCTAACGCGCTGAACGAAAACGGCCTGCCCAATTCTTTTGTGCCGGGACGGAATATCTTGTTTTTGACGTTGGCCGGCATCTACGCCTATCAAATTGGCGCTGAGGCGGTGATCACCGGTGTCTGCGAAACTGACTTTTCGGGCTACCCCGATTGTCGTAATGATTTTATTCAATCGATGCAGCAAGCGCTTGAACGCGGCATGGACAGAAAACTCGCGCTAGTCACACCACTGATGTGGCTGAATAAAGCCGAGACCTGGGCACTGGCCGATCAGTATCACGCCCTCGATTTTGTGCGCGACCACACCCTAACCTGTTATAACGGGATTAAAGGCACTGGCTGTGGTGAATGTCCAGCCTGTCACTTACGTCAGCGTGGCTTAGATGACTACCTTGCCAATCAAACGGACGTGCAAGCCGCACTGCAACGCAAACAAGCCGAAAACGCGTAACAGCGCGCATCCCTGATAGTAACAAGAAATAAAAAACCGCCTCATCGCGAGGCGGTTTTTGTATCGAGCATACAACAGCGGCTATTTATGCGGCTCATCATGCGGATGGGTATCAAACTCACCATGACTGGTCCGATGCACGGTTTCCACTGCCAACGCTTTATCTAATTGCTGCGCCACATACTCAGGCGAATGGGTATGTACCGAGAGCAAGCGATACATCGCTGGGATCACCAGCAAGGTGACAAAGGTCGCAAAGGCCATGCCGGTGAAGATCACCGTCCCAACCGCGATACGACTCTCTGCCCCCGCCCCGGTTGACAGGATCAGCGGGATCATCCCTGCCAAGGTGGTAAACGCCGTCATCAAAATCGGTCGCAAGCGACGGACTGACGCATCGATAATCGCTTTTTCGAACGCAATGCCACGGTCACGTAATTGGTTAGCGAACTCCACAATCAAAATGCCGTTTTTGGTCACCATCCCAATCAGCATGATCAAACCAATTTGGCTATAGATATTGATCCCTTGGTTGGTCAGCCACAAACCTAAAAAGCCACCTAGCATCCCCATGGGCACCGTCAACATCACTACCAAGGGGTTGATAAAGCTTTCAAATTGCGCCGCTAACACCAAGTACGATACCAAGAGGGCTAAACCAAACACCACCAGCACGCTGGTTTGGTTGTCACGAAAGTCTTTCGACTCACCCGAGTAGCCTACCGAAATGTCGGCAGGCAGCATCTCGGCCGCTGCGGAATCGAGATAATCAAGCGCTTGACCTAGGGTCACATCTTCACCTAAGTGCGCCGATACGGTAATCGATTTTTGCTTGTTGGTATGGCTTAAACGCTGCGCAGACGCCGTTTCTTCTACCGAGGTCACCGCATCCAGCGAGACCAATTGACCGCTACGGCTGCGCATGTAAATACGGCTAAGATCACTCTTACTGCTAAACGCATTTTCATCGCCACGGACATACACATCGTATTCTTCACCACGATCCACATAGCTGGTCTGGGCGCGGCCACCGAGCATGACTTCCAGAGTATCTGAAACATCCCGTACCGAGATCCCGAGTTCAGACGCACGGCGACGATCCACTTTCACGACTAGCTCTGGTGTATTTTGGCTGTAGTCGTAATCGGGACTTTCAATCATGCCCGCTTCGCGCCCCATTTCACCTAGTTTTTCCGCCCAGTTATGAAGTTCCGGGTAATCCGGGCCACTGAGCACAAATTGCACTGGCTCAGAGCTTCGGCCACCAAAGCCAGGCGCAAACGGGAACACTTGCACATCTGGCACACCGTTTAGCACCTGACGCACTTCTCCGAGAATGGCTTGCGCTGAGCGATCGCGCTCATCCCAATCCGGTAAAAGCATGATCACAAAGCCGGTTTGATCGCCGGCACGACCACCAAACGCGGGCGTCTGCAAGCTCACCGAACTCAAGGTGCCCGCTTCCACCAGTGGCATTAAGCGCTGTTCAATTTGCTCAATGTTGCCCACCATGCGGTTATAAGCCGTCCCTTCAGCGCCTTTCACAAAGGCTAACAGTACACCACGGTCTTCTTGCGGCACCAACTGAGACGGTAAAGATTGCATTAACGCCCCACTGCCACCAAGGCAAAGTAGGATTACTACTGGGGCCATCCAACGCCAGCGCAGCACCTGCACTAAAGCGCGCCGATAATAGCTTTCAAGCCGCTCAAACCCACGTGTCACAATGCGGTTGACCGGACTGGATGACACATTTAAGCGCAGTAACTTACTGCCCAGCACGGGCGTCAGCGTCAGAGCAATCAAGGATGAACACAACACGGTCACGGCCAGCATCACCGCAAATTCTGTGAATAGCTTGCCTATCATGCCGTCCATATAGGTAATGGGTAAGAACACCATCACCAGCACCGCCGTGGTCGCAATCACCGCAAAGCCAACTTCTCGCGTCCCGCGGTACGCGGCCACCAAGGGTTTATCGCCTTGCTGTAAATGATGGAAGATATTTTCGACCACCACGATGGCATCATCCACCACTAACCCAATCGCTAAGATCAGCGCCATTAAGGTGAGAAGATTAATCGAGAATCCCAGTGCCGAGGCGACGATAAAGGCCGAAATCAATGATACGGGCACGGTCACCGCGGGAATCAGTGTCGCACGCGCTTGGCCGATAAAGATATACAATACCAGCACCACCAACGCACCAGTCACAAAGAGCGTGCTGTACACTTCCTCTATCGATCGCTCGATAAATATGGTGGTGTCATAATCGACCCACAGACGCGTGCCTTCAGGGAGAAACGCCTGCATATCATCCACGAGCTTATGGGCACGATCAGAGATATCAAGCGGATTGGCACCGGATTGTGGGATCAAGGCCAAACTCAGGTTGTTGATACCATTATTTTTATAGGTGGCATCTTCATTACGTGAGCCAATAGCGACGTCCGCCACATCCGACAAATAAATCGCCGTACCATCGGCCGTGGTACGGATCACCAGCTGTTTAAAATCTTCCGCATCACGATATAAACGATCGCTACGCACCGGCATGGTCATCACGTCATTACGGATTTCCCCGCCCGGGCTTTCTAGGTTTTCCTCCCGCAATGCATCGAGAATATCTTGGGTCGTGACCCCATGTCCTGCCATCTGGGTGGGGTTCAGTTTGACATACATCACTTTATACAGCGCGCCGTATAAGTCGACCGAGCTCACCCCAGAAATCAAACTGAATCTGTCTTCCAGGGTGCGCTGAGCGTACTCGGTAAGCTGGTTGCGATCCATTTCCGATGACGCTAGGTTGATGTATATCGCTGCTTCACCGGTGCCGTTATCTTTATACACGATTGGATCATCGGCATCATCGGGCAATCCTCCTTGCGCACGCGCCACCGCATCGCGCACGTCACTCACCCCTTCAGTCAAGGGATGATCGAGGTTAAATTCCACCGTGATGCGCGATGAACCATTACGACTGACTGACGTAATTTCATCAATACCGCTGATCCCGGACAGCTCATCTTCAATCAACTGTGTGACTTGGCTTTCCATAATGCTTGCCGACGCGCCCGAATATCCGGTGTAAATGCTCACCACAGGGCTATCAATATCCGGCATCTCACGCACAGAGAGCGTCGAAAAAGACACAGCACCAAACACACATAGCAGTAAACTCAAAACCACCGCCATCACCGGCCGCTTCACCGACACATCAGATAACCACATTAGCTGGCCTCCGTCTCAGATGCGGTCTCATCGACACGACTTTGATCATCAGCTTGATGTTTAGGCGCTTCTGCATTTAACACTGATACTTGTGCGCCATCGCGCATGTTCACCAAGCCTTGTATGACGATGTTTTGCCCCGGTTCAAGTCCTTTACTCACTACCACTTGGTTATCAATGCGTGCACCGAGGGTAATTTCCGTACGATGGGCGATACCTTCATCATCAACACGAAACACATAGCGACGGGTGCCGGAATACTGCAGCGCTTGCACCGGGACAATCACCGCTTGCTGTTGTGGTAAGGCCAATTTTGCTTCCATCAGCATACCAGGTTGCAGCTGGCTTTCAGGGTTATCCAACGCGACCCGGACACCAACAGATAACGCGTCTTGATTGATACGCGAGTCCACGACCCGAATCTCACCTTTGAACGTTTTGTCCGGCCAAGCTTGGGAGGTCACTACCACCGGCATATCAGGATATAAGCGGCTGAAATACTGCTCTGGGACTTGGATATCCAAATTCATTCGCGACAGATTATCGAGACTGAACAAGGTTTCACCAATGTCCACACGCTGACCAACGCTAAGATCAAACAAACCGATACGCCCGGAAAATGGCGCGGTTAGGCGATGATCATCTAAATCAGATTGCGCCGACTGCAGACGGGCTTTGGCAATGTTGACGCTGGCTTGTTGTGCTTCCAACTCGGTTTGCGTCAATGCTCCGCGCTGCGCCAACTTATTGTATTCTTTAAGTTTACGCATTTCATCATTCAGATATGCCGACGCTTCCAGCACAGCCGCTTGGGCTTTGGCGCGGTTAAATGTCACCAAAGGTGCGTCCTTTTCAACCGTTTCCCCCGGCTGCACATGGACGGTTTCAATCCGTGCCGACACTTCCGATTCAATGCTGATCTGTTGATGAGCTTTGACGTTTCCCACTAACGACAGAGACGGTGAAACAGACTGGGTTTCTACCGGCGCGGTCATCACATCCACAGAGCGAGCGCCTGGTGGTGGCGCAGATGTCTCGTCGGTCGATGGCGCCGAGTCACCAAACTGCCAGTACGCGATCCCCGCCAACACAGCGACGCCCAATAGCATCCATTTTTTCATTGCATCACACCTTATTATTTGAATAGCACCAGTGTACTGATCTACTTTTTTTTGTCCTTAAAGAATTGTAAAGACGTTGTTTTTTATCGTTATTACATCCAAATTCGAGATTTAGCTACATAGCATTCAGACTTTGAAAACTCAGGCAGGTTTCAAAAAGCGATAAAAACAACGCTTATCGCTGATTTTGGGCGCAAGACGTTGAAAAAAACACCAACCGCATTCTGAGATTAAGAAAACCCTTTACAGCTCCAATCGGTTTGGTAAGATTCGCCCCAATCGCGTGGTGGAGTTCCCGAGCGGTCAAAGGGATCAGACTGTAAATCTGACGGCTCAGCCTTCGAAGGTTCGAATCCTTCCTCCACCACCAATTTTAYAAAGCAAGACTCCGTGGTGGAGTTCCCGAGCGGTCAAAGGGATCAGACTGTAAATCTGACGGCTCAGCCTTCGAAGGTTCGAATCCTTCCTCCACCACCATTTTTAAAGGGCCAGCATTTGCTGGCCCTTGTTTGTTGTGCGAAACAACACATTCTATTCGTTATCCACTCAAAGCCGCCCGCCCATGCGGCGACCACAAATCTTGCTCTGGCCCTTTAGGCACAATGCGCGTCGGATTAATGTTGCCGTGACTGTAGTAGTAATGGGTTTTGATATGGTGCATATCGACCGTTCCTGCCACGCCTGGCACTTGAAATAACTCTTTCATATAACAGAACAAATTGCAGTAGTCGGCGATACGTTGTTTGTTACATTTAAAGTGACCCACGTACACAGGATCAAAGCGGATTAAAGTGGTAAATAATCGCCAGTCTGCTTCTGTGATCTGATTCCCAGCCAGATAGCGGTTGCGACTCAGATGATCGTCCAATACCGTCAATGCACTGAATAGCTTATCAAAAGCGTCTTCATAAGCCGCTTGTTCGGTGGCAAAGCCACATTTATACACGCCGTTGTTCACGTTCGGATAAACAAATTCATTCCACTGATCGACCGCTGCACGCAGGTTTTCTGGGTAGTAGTCGTCATCATTCCCCGTAATGGCATTAAAGGCCGAATTAAACATCCGAATGATATCGGCCGATTCATTACTGACAATGGTCTGGGTTTGCTTATCCCACAAAATCGGCACAGTGACCCGGCCGGTATAGTCAGGTTTGGCTTGCGTGTAAAGCTGGTGAGCGTACTCAAACCCGTATAAAGGCTCGGGCTCGGAAAACGTCCAGCCATGCTCCAACATTTCGGGCGCGACAACAGTCACGTCGATATGGGGTTCAAGCCCTTTGAGATGACGCATAATCAAGGTGCGATGTGCCCACGGGCAAGCGAGAGATACATAGAGATGATAACGATCAGACGCTGCTGTAAAGCCAGTATCCCCGCTTGGGCCAGCTTCACCGCTCGCGGTTATCCAATGTCGGAATCCAGCATCTTCACGAACAAAGCGCCCGCCTGATGCTTTGGTGTCATACCACACATCGTGCCAAATACCGTCAATCAGTTTTCCCATAGGTCCTCCTTTCTTTCTATGTGCAGTATATGAAGCAACAATAGAAATGTCGGCAGACCCGATTGTTGGAGTTATTCGAAAAAACTGAGCAATGGCTCCGATATTGAGAATGTCATGATTTTGTTAGAACTTTCTTAATCGCCTTTTTCGCGTTTGACCTTCATTCACTATGTCCTCTACTGTGAACAGCGATGAATAAAAGGAGAAAATTGATGAAACGTTTATTTGCGACCCTACCTTTTGCGTTTTTTGTTGCAGCCAGTCTGCCAAGTTTCGCTGCCAATGAGACAACCGAAATGTCAGCAGATCAGCTGACTGACCAAGTGGTGAGCAGCTACGCAGAAGCGGCTGAACAGGTTGTTTCAATATCTAAAGACTATCAAAGTAAGCTCGAGAGCATCAGTGATGAAGAGCAAGCTAAAGCACTAATGATGGAAACGCAGAAAGAAATGGCGCAAGCCATTGAGGCAACAGGCCTATCCATTGAAGAATATAACAATGTCTTTCGTCAAGCGCGTGAAGATAAAGAACTGCAAAAGCAGATCAGCAACATGATCAATGAGTGAATATAGCTTGGAACAGGGCAAGTGTATTCTCTTGCCCTTATTGTTTAGGCTTGAGCCACCGAGACGTGCGATCTAGGTAGCCACAGCGAAATCACCGTCGTGATTAACAAGAAGGCGAACGAGACCCACAAACAGGCCGCTAACCCCCATACTTGGAACACCCAGCCCGACAACACCGTGCCAATTAATCGCCCCATCGCGTTGGCCATATAGTAAAAGCCCACGTCCAACGACACGCCATCGCCTTTGGCGTAGCTGACAATCAAGTAGGAATGCAGTGAAGAGTTAATCGCAAATATCGCTCCAAACACCATAAGCCCGACGATTATCACCCCTTGCGGATGCCACTGCTCACCAATCGCGTAAGCAATAACACCCGTCACCACGGCTAATAAACCTGCCCAACCTAACGCCGCTTTACCACCCGGTGAGTGCCCTGCTTGGCTCCCAGTAATTTTTGGGGCAATCCCTTGCACCACACCATAGGCAATCACCCACAGCGCAAGAAAGCCACCGACCATACTATGGCTCCAACCGAATGTGTTGCCCAAATAAATCGGTAAGGCGACGACAAACCACACGTCTCGCGCACCAAAGAGAAACATGCGTGCCGCTGAGAGGATATTGACGCTGCGCGACTTGGAAAATATTTCTGAAAACTTAGGCTTACTTTTAGCTTTACCTAAATCCGCTTTTAGTGACACTACACTGCCAATAAAGACCACCGTCAGCACACCGGCCATGGCTGCCACCGCGTATTGAAAGCCAATGAAAGACAACAGTGCACCACCGACAAAAAAGCCTGCCCCTTTGAGCGCGTTCTTAGAGCCCGTCAAGATCGCAATCCACTTAAACAGCGCACCCTGTGCATTATCGGGCACCAGGGTTTTGATCGCACTTTTCGCACTCATTTTATTGAGATCTTTCGCAATCCCAGATAGCGCTTGTGCTGCCATTACCCAAGGGATGGTGAGCCAAGCCGCGGGTACCGCCAGCATAGTAAGCGCCACAATTTGCATGCCTAGGCCAATATTCATGGTGCGGTTAAGCCCTAATCGAGCCCCTAACCAGCCGCCGACAAGATTGGTCACTACCCCAAAGAATTCGTAAAACAAAAACAGCGAGGCAATTTCTAAGGTGCCGTAGCCTAAGTCATAAAAGTACAGCACCACCAGCATCCGCAGTGCACCGTCGGTGATGGTGAAATTCCAATAATTAAAGGTCACCAGCATATACTGGCGCACAGATTGGCTTAATTGAGCAAACATAGTGGCCGTCTATTTAGGTTTGATAAAAGCGATAAATAAAGGCGATGCATTGTATGCACCGCCACCGTTAACAAGCATCACTTACTGATCGATAAGACCGACGTTGCGCACCAGCTCAGCGGTGCGCGTGGCGTAACCCATTTCGTTGTCATACCACGCATAGATTTTGACCATACGCTTACCCACCACCATAGTGGACAACCCGTCGACAATGGTAGAGCGCTGATCGCCACGGTAATCAATCGAGACTAAAGGACGCGCCTCAAAACCAAGAATGCCTTTAAGATCGCCGTCCGCGGCCTCTTGCAACAGTGCATTCACCTCTTCGGCGGTGGTATCGGTTTCCACATCAAAGATCACATCCGTCAACGACGCATTGGCAAGGGGGACACGCACCGCATGGCCATTAATCTTGCCTTTTAGATCCGGGAAAATTTCTACGATAGCGGTCGCCGATCCTGTAGTTGTCGGGATCAAACTCATGCCGCATGCGCGGGCACGACGTAAGTCTTTATGCGGCGCATCTAAAATCGTTTGGGTATTGGTTAAATCATGAATGGTGGTGAAGGTCGACTGCGCAATGCCCAGCTTTTCATGGATCACTTTCACAATCGGTGCCAGGCAGTTCGTGGTACACGACGCCGCAGTAACAATTCGATGTTTGCTCGGATCAAAAATCGCGTCATTGACGCCCACCACGATATTCGCCACACGCTCATCTTTGACCGGCGCAGAGACCACCACGCGCTTTACGCCTTGGTCCAAGTATTGTTGTAACAAATCCGCGTCACGGTGTTTTCCCGTTGCCTCAATCACCACATCACAACCTGACCAATCGACGGCATCAATCGCTTTTTCTTGGCTTGTCGTCAGTGTTTGGCCGTTAATCTGTACGCGGTTACCTTCTACACTCACCGCGTGATGCCAGCGCCCTTGTACCGAATCAAACTCCAGCAGATGCGCCAGCGTTTCGGTATCTCCCGCCACATCGTTAATATGCACAAACTCGAGCTCTGGCCAATCAAATGCTGCCCTTAATGCCAAACGACCGATACGGCCAAACCCATTGATTCCGACTTTAATTGTCATTGCTTTCTCCTTTACACGCAGCAGGTGGGGCGTGACGCCATTTTGGCCAGCCGCGTGATATCTTCTTGATAAGTGTCTTTTAGGCAGTTGGAATCAACTAACCCCTGAATTTGTTTGCGCATCCAGCCGGGTAAGTCAGCGGCTAAGCGATAAAACACCCATTGCCCTTGGCGCGTATCAACCAACACACCACTGGCCCGCAGTTGCGCCAAATGACGTGAGATCTTCGGCTGCGAGGTGTCTAGCGCTTCAGTGAGCTCGCACACACATAACTGCCCTTCACGAGCAATGAGCAACAAACATCGCACGCGCGTTTCATCGGCCAACAATTTGAAAAACTGGTGAGGCAACATACGCTCTCTCATGACGCTTTATTAAATGCACATATGGATATACGCATATTATTACCTTCCAACATGCACACAACCCTTATCAGTCAGTATTCATAAAAACTTCATATTAAATCGTATAGCGCCGTTTCATTCTTAGCGCGACATTCACTAAGGCAATCAACACCGGTACTTCCACCAGCGGCCCAATCACTCCTGCAAAGGCTTGATCAGAGTGAATGCCGAATACCGCAATCGCCACCGCAATCGCCAGTTCAAAGTTATTACCGGATGAGGTAAACGCAATTGATGCGTTGCGGTCATAGGGGATCCCCAGTTTTTTACCCACAAAGAAGCTAATAAAGAACATCAACACAAAGTAAGTTACCAGCGGTACGGCGATACGTAACACGTCAAGCGGCAACGCAATAATCGCCTCCCCTTTTAGGCTAAACATCAACACAATGGTCGCCAACAAAGCGATTAACGTTATCGGGGAAATACGTGGCAAAAAGACGTCTTCGTACCATTGTTCACCTTTTTTAGCGACCAACACGGTACGTGATAGATAGCCCGCCAAAAAAGGGATACCCAGATAAATCAGCACACTTTGCGCGATGTCCCCCATGGTCACATCCACCACATAGCTTTGTAACCCCAGCATAGGAGGTAAAACGGTGATAAATAGCCATGCCATCACACTATAGGTCAGGATCTGAAAGAGGCTATTCAGAGCCACTAGGGCCGCGCCATACTCTTTATTGCCACCACTGATGTCGTTCCACACCAAGACCATGGCAATACAGCGTGCTAAGCCAATTAGTATCACTCCTGCCATATAGCCTGGCTCATCACGTAAAAACAGCACCGCCAGCGCGAACATCAGAATAGGACCCACCACCCAGTTCATGATCAGCGACAGCGTGATGGCTTTTTTGTCGCGCGTGACCGAGCCTAGTAAACGATAATTCACTTTTGCCAGTGGCGGATACATCATTAAGATCAAGCCAATCGCCAGCGGCACATTGGTGCTGCCGACCGATAAGCGCTCACTGAGGGTCGCAACGTCGGGAAAAAGCCATCCCACACTGACCCCAATGGCCATGGCGAGAAAAATCCACACGGTTAAATACCGATCGAGCCATCCCATTTTTTGCGCGGCCGACGGTGCACAGGTTTCAGATTGAGTCATAAGACAAGTCCTTGGTTATTTGACGTTGAATCACTCGTGTTGCTCATGATGCGACACGCTACCTATTGATGATGTCCACAAGCCGTATTGCCCTGCATTACAGGCGTGACAGAGCTCAGAAGCGAGGGGTTATTGATAGCTGTGGTGCGCAAAACACCGCGCATCCACTCAGGTAAGGCTGGGTGTAATTGGTAATAGACCCACTTACCACGACGCTCTGCGACGACTAACTGATGCTTGCGTAGCTCCGCCAAATGCCGTGAAATTTTAGGCTGACTCAACGCCAGCGCCGTCATTAAATCGCACACACAAAGCTCACCATGCTCAGACAGCAGCAGTAAAGAGGTCAGCCGAGTGGGCTCAGATAAGGCTTTGTAAAACGTTAGGGTGTCACACATCGCTATAGTCTACTTTTCATACATATGGCATATCATATATATGGAATTCCATATGTCAATCTGGGCACTGGTAAATAATGATTAATTAAAAAGAGCGTGGTTTCGTCGACAAATTCTACCTCTTTGCCATCACTCGAATAGACTTTACGCTTTTTTTACGCGGCGAATGGCGACGTTTTTGATACATTACGGGCCTTCGTGAATGGTGTGAGCTTCGAGAATGTTACAGTCTCTTCGTCGATACCCTGTGTGGGCATCTTTTAGTATGCTCGGCGTCACTCTCCTACTTTGCTGGGGATTGAATGCCTTCTTCCCAGTGTAGTGGCATAGTGAATTTGGCCACCTGATTAGAGGTGTTAAGATACGCCTCATAGCATGACAGGTGAAACCATGACCAAACGCACAAGACGTACTTTCAGCGCTGAATTTAAACGTGAAGCCGCTGAGCTTGTTCTCGAACAAAACTACACGATTATCGAAGCAGCTACTGCCATGGGCGTGGGCAAATCCACCATGGACAAGTGGGTAAGACAACTGAGACAAGAGCAACAAGGCGTTACGCCTCATGCTTCCCMCATCACACAAGAGCAAATTGAAATTCGGGAGCTAAAGAAAAAGCTGGCGCGCCTTGAGGAGCATAATGACATTTTAAAAAAGGCTACCGCTCTCTTGATGTCCGACTCTCTGAACAATTCTCGATAATCGAGAAACTCAAGACGAGCTATCCAGTTAACAAACTGTGCCAAGTATTTAGCGTACATCGCAGCAGCTTTCGTCACTGGCAACAACGTTCAAAAAAGCCGCTA
>NZ_MUFF01000011.1:0-76024 GCF_001996105.1 Salinivibrio sp. IB643 | reverse complement strand
ATATTAAAGATTAGTTTATCTAATCCTAAATCCAGCGACGCACCTGTGCTTTGTAGGCTTCAAATTCATCGGGCCATTGRCTCAACAAGCGGTACTCTTCGGCAGGAATAAATGTGGCAGACAAGTAAGCCATAAAAGTAGGGATCATCCCCCAACACCATAGCGCATTAAAGKAGAACCCGGCGGCAACAATGATCAATATCATCGCCAAGTACATTGGGTTACGGCTATAAGCGTAGATGCCTGTAGTGACCAGCGCGGAGGGAGCTTGTAGCGGATCGACAGTGGTGTGATGACGATGAAACGCCCATTTTGCCGCCAGCAATAGCCCTAAGGCAACGACAAACGGTGCAATCGCCCAGCTGGGGCTGCCTAGCTTAATATCAAAAGGAAAGTAATACGTTAATGCAAGCCCGCCGCCAATTGCCGCTAACATGGCAACGGGAGGTAAAGGAGGAAAGAGATAACGCCAAGCCGGTATACGCATAACTCGTCCTTGAGTGATGACTGATATAATAGCGAAACTCTAACCAAAAAAGGCAGCCACTGTCACTGCCTTTTTGCCAAATGACGAGGCGTTAACGCTTAATATTCAGTCTTGCTCAAGATTGAGACGATGCTTACCGTGTTCAATCTTGGCTTTCAGATAATTACGGTTGCCATCTTTAAGGTGGGCTTTGGTGCCAATCACTTCTTTTAAGGTGATACCTGCGGCTTGTAATTCTTCGATTTTTTTCGGGTTATTGGTCACTAAGCGGATGCAATCAATATTAAGCGCTTTGAGCATTTGCGCCGCTTCGGTAAACTCTCGCAGATCGTCAGCAAAGCCAAGATGATTGTTGGCTTCGTAAGTTGTCATGCCTTCGCTTTGTAACTTATAGGCGTCTAACTTATTGTACAGACCAATGCCTCGTCCTTCTTGACGGAGGTACAAAATAATCCCGCCATCTTCACCCATTTTATGGATAGTTTCTTCTAGTTGTTCGCCGCAATCACAGCGTGAGGAGTGAAAGACATCGCCGGTTAGGCACTCAGAGTGCATACGTACTAGCGGTGGATTAGCCGTGTGATCGGCCTGCTTAAAGATCAGCGCGACGTGCTCTTGTTCGGATTGTAATCCATGGAAGGAAAGGATCTCTGCGGGGATCTCGCTTCCCACCCCGACTTTCAACGGCACTCGGGCCCTAACTTTAACCATTATGCGTTTATCTCTTACTGCTGATACCCGATTCAGGGCGCTAACATTACTACACCCACGATCGGATGCCAATGAGAAGATGTTATAATATAACACAAAAGGGTTATGTTATAACATTATATATTCAGATATTGAGTGTGCTTATTGTAACCGGCGCACTACAACGGCAGGATTACCCGCGACAATAGAGAAAGGCTCAATGTCTGTATCCACGACAGATCCTGCTTCAATCACGACCCCCTCACCGATTGCAATACCCGCTTTAATCACCGTATTGCCTTCAATAATGACGTTGTTACCAATAATCACATCTTGAGAAGACTCACACTCACCACGGGCAATATCTAGCGGTAATACGCGATGGCGGGTGGTATAGATCCCAACGTTCGGGCCAATGCTGACATTATCGCCAACGCTGACATGCGCGCCATCTAGAATCGTGCAATTGGGCCCGACACTGACATTGCTGCCGATACTAATGTTCATACCGTAATGACAAAAGAAGGGCGCATCGATTTCGACGTTGTCACCGACATGCGCAAACAGTTTAGTGGTGACCACATTTAAGCTGGAGGCATCCTCTGGATCCAGTCGATTAAATTGTTGGCACAGTCGGCGCGCCGCATACCGAAACAACGTCAGTTCCTCATCGGCAGGACAATACGGCAAGCCTCGCTGCATTTTTTCAAATTCCGTCATCCACCTATCCTTGATGCGGCATGGGAGCCGAGGTTGACTCAAACCCTGAGTTATCGACCGATGACAAGGCCACCAGCGCATCGCCATATTGATCTAGAAACTGATTGCCCAATGTTAGGCCCAATTGATAATCCGCCTCCAAGGCTTCAGATTTGCTTAACAACGCACTGCTTTGCAGCGGCTCATTCGGCGCAATTTGTAGCACTTGCGCACGCGCAGGTGGGTTGGCCAAAAACTGTAGCTCACTTTGATAGCTTTGATAGTGGGTGGTGAACATTTTCAGCATGTCGGTACTGAGTGGCTTACCCGATAGCGATTGTAGCCGATAAATGGTGTCACCACCGAACAGCCAGCGTCCGCCATTTTCCATTGCCTTCTCTCTCATACTGTCTTTCACTCGACTGACCCACTGCTCTCGGCTCGACTTATAGCGTTCCGATAACTCTCCTAACTGCTTACTCAGCTCTTTTTGAAAGGTTTCAAACCGCGTTAGTCGATATTTTTCTTCAAAGTTAGTGAGGTAATCCGCGATTTTAAATTGGGGTTTGTGGGTTTCAAATCGTGCTCGCAGTGTTTCAAGAAAGCGACCGCTATCATCGACGCATTTATCCTGTTCTACATCAGGCTCTGTACGGATCACCACAATGATATCCGCGCCGCGCGCAAACGCTTCTTTCGCCGGGATTGCCGCAGTTACGCCACCATCGACGTACCGGTGTTCGTTGATATTAACCGGGTGTGGATACAACAGTGGAATGGCACAGGTTGCCTTAAGCGCATCAGGCCAATTATCTTCTGTTAGCGAGAAAAAGGCAGGTTTCAAGATATCGACATCGGTTGCACACGCATAAGCATATCGATTTTGCAGGTGACGACGTGCCGTCTCCATGTCCAATGCCGTCTCTTTTCCGGGTAGCGCGGTCTCTAGTGCCCAATCAAGATCCATATGATGCTGACGCCGCACATACTTCATTAAGTGGAAGAAGCGTTCTTGGGTCGTCAGCTGGGTAATAAATCGGTAGCCATATTGGTATTGTTGGCAGACATACGCGCTCATATTGAGCGCCCCAGCGGACGTACCATAATAGTGCTCGAACGGATCAAAGTGGCGAGTCAAAAATGCGTCGATGACACCCGCCGTAAAAATACCGCGCTGCCCACCGCCTTGCAGGACCAAGGAAATTCTTTGCGGTCGCGAAGGCTGGCTCTTATTTAAACCGATAGCCTGCGTATCGGCCGCAAACATCTTAGGTTGTACGGCTTGCTTGCTGTCTACCACACTCGCCCCTTACGAGCACACTCACGTTATGCATCTGTTTTTATTGAACGATGCCGCATAGTCTAACGCGTCGTATAACGCTGCGCTAGCGCTTACCCCGTTAAGGATGAGTGAGCGTGTTTCAGTAAGCATCTAACCTGACACTTATCTACATTGTTCACTTTTACCCCATCACTGCCACCGCAGCGAAGGTAAATATCATGCCTAGCGCACAACCTGCGGTGATTAACGCGTAGCCCAATGTAGTGTTCATCGCCTGAATCCTTACTGTTTACGTTTTTAATTTTGTTACCGGGTTAGCTGGTTCGCTAATTAGCTCACCAACAGTATAAAACCTGCTTAAGTGTGCGCCTTTATGGGCTGCAATTCTGCTATCAGGATCATGTTTCATCACGCTGTGGCACAATAAAAGCGCTTGTTAATGCTGTTTTTTTCGTCAATTAACATGCACCACCAAATAACCATGAATCACCACCTATTGACAAAAAAGATAGTTCTTTTCACTAGAGAACAACAAAATTTTATCATCAACAACTGTCAAAGCGTCATTATTGCAGGTTAACCCCCATCTTTTTGCTAACTTGTTGGTTTTAAGGCTATTGATTTAGTCTCTTGCTGTGCTTAATGTGCAATGACTGCCCGCTTTAGATAAAAAAATCAACATTCGGGCAACAGGACGTTAAAAATCAATATTGCGGGAATGTGCTATTTCTTTCATATCGGCCAAAAAACGCAGCATCACAACACTGCGGGCTTGGATAAGCGCAAGAAGGGCAATTCGCAAAGGAGTAAGTAGATATGCAAAGAGAACAATGGGGCTCACGGGCTGGGTTTATCCTCGCTGCTGTTGGGTCAGCAGTCGGCCTAGGGAATATTTGGCGATTCCCCTATATGGCGTATGAGAACGGTGGCGGTGCCTTTTTTATCCCTTACCTTTTCGCCATGCTCACTGCCGGTATTCCATTTATGATCATGGAGTTTGGTTTAGGGAAAAAATTACGTGGCTCATCGCCCGTGGTTTTCTCAAAACTCAACACCAAGTTTGAGTGGCTCGGTTGGTTCCAAGTCTTGATTGCTGCAACGATTGGGATCTACTACGTCGCGGTCATTGGTTGGGCCATTTCGTACTTTGGCTTCTCATTTGGACAAGATTGGGGCACAGATACCAACGCCTTCTTCTTTTCAGATTACCTAAAGCTGGGTGAAAACTCGCCCACTAACTTGGGTGATTGGCAATGGCATATTGCGATTCCGATGATCATTGCGTGGGCAATCACGTTTGCTGCCGTATTCCGTGGCGTAAAAGGCGGGATCGAAAAGGCGAGCAAAATCATGATGCCACTGTTGTTTATCATGGTGCTGCTGCTAATTGGCCGTGTGGTGATGTTACCGGGCGCGCTTGATGGGCTTAACTACTTGTTTTCGCCAGACTTTAGCAAACTGACAGATGCCAGTGTTTGGTCCGCTGCTTACGGGCAGATTTTCTTCACTCTCTCTGTCGGCTTTGCCATCATGCTCGCTTACTCAAGCTATTTACCTGAGAAATCGGATGTGAATAATAACGCCTTAATGACGGTGTTGATTAACTGCGGCTTTTCGATTGTCGCGGGTGTGTTGATCTTCTCTATTCTCGGCTACATGGCCGCCGAACAGAGTAAGGGCATCACTGACGTCGTCAGCGGCGGTGTCGGCTTGGCCTTTGTCACTTTGCCAGCCGCAATTAATCTGTTGCCTATCCCTTATATTTTGGGTCCCTTGTTCTTCTTAGCGCTGGTGGTGGCAGGCTTAAGCTCGCATATCTCGATCATCGAGGCGGTTACATCATCGATCATGGATAAGTTGAATGTCACACGTCAAAAAGCGGCAATCGCGGTTTGTGGTGTCGGCTTTGTGGTCTCAATGGCGTTTGCTACCAACGGTGGCTTGTTGCTGCTTGATTTAGTCGACTACTTTGTCAACAACGTTGCATTGTTAACCAGCTGCTTGCTTGAGCTAATTGTCGTAGGTTGGCTAGTGAAACTGTCTGACATCCGCCAATACGTGAATCGCGTATCTGAATTTAATGTGGGGCAGTGGATGGAAATTTGTATCCGCTTTATCAGCCCGATTATGCTGGCCGTGATCTTGGTGAAAAACCTGATTGATACCTTTAACGACGGTTATGGTGGCTATGCGCAGTTCGAGCTACTAACTCTCGGATGGGGCTTGGTGGCAGCCATGCTGGTTGTTGGCATTATTGTTAACAGCACAACCACACCCGCTCGTGATATGGAGACAGACGCATGACAACAGGTGCAATCGTAATGATGCTTATCGGTTTAGCGGTAACATGGGGCGGTGCCGCTCTGTGTATTCGTAAAGCGATGCAAAGTAATAGTGAATAAACATGTGAAGCGCCTGCTGCAAGTAGGCGCTGTTTTGACAACACAAACACGCCTAACAGCCCTCAAGCTCGATATCGCTTGGGGGCTTTTTGTTAGTCGCTGATTAATTACACAAACTGCGGAGTTGTTTCTAGCATCTTAGCCACAAAGCACCGATAATGGGCCGATCAAAATAGCAACGAGGATAAAAGCACTATGGCTTCAGCCAAACGCATCTTGGTGGTGGATGATGATGTTGAGATTCGTGAACTTCTTCAGGCTTATCTGGCGAAAGCCGGTTATGACGTAGTCACCGCGCAAAATGGTCATGAGATGCAATCTAAGCTGGCCGTGCAGTATCCCGACTTAATTCTTTTAGACGTCATGCTTCCGGGTGATGACGGCTTTACCTTGTGTAAACGTATCCGCAAAGACTCGGGTGTCCCCATCATTATGCTCACGGCGGTGTCGGACGAGACGGATCAAATTGTCGGACTTGAGTTGGGCGCGGATGATTACATTGCAAAACCCTTTAGCCCTCGCCAACTGATTGCACGTATTCGCGCGTTACTGCGCCGTACTCAACAGTTACAAGAAACAACCTTGTCACGCCCAAAAGCAATCCGCTTTGGTCAGTGGCGTCTTGAGCCAGCTACGCAGCAGCTGCATCATGTTGTCACTGGGATGGAAATCGAGCTGTCTGCCTCTGACTATGCACTGCTCATGCTCTTTATCGATCACCCACACCAGCTATTGGATCGTAACGCCATTAGTCAGGCAACACGCGGGCGAGATGCCCAAGCGCAAGAGCGTGGTATTGATGTTCAAGTCAGCCGTCTGCGTCAACGCTTACGCGATACCAGTAAAGCGAACCTAATTAAAACGGTACGTGGTGCAGGTTATATGTTTGTTGCCGAGATCCAGTATGAATCATGAATGGCTCGAAAAACTGATCCCACGCTCTCTGCTTTCCAGAACACTGCTGTTAACGCTACTATCGGTGGTGTTGGCACAAGGGATTGCGACATCAATCTGGTATACTCAGTCGAAGCGAACCCAGCTAGAGGGATTAGAATCCGCATCGGCGAGTTTAGCCAACATGTTTGCATCGACCACCACCTTTTTTCAGTCTTTACCCGTGGCGTATCGTCATGTCGCATTGAATCAGTTGCGTAATATGGGTGGCACGCGGTTTTTTGTTTCATTCAATAAAGAAAAAATTCACATCACGCCGATCGAAGACACGCAAGCCAAACAGGTTGCTATCGATACCGTATCAGGCATTCTGCATCAACAACTGCCGGCGTTAAACACCATCGAGGTTGATTTTTCTCGCCCTGAAACATTGCGGGTGCTGAATAACGATATTTTGTTGCAAGATTTACCCAAGTCTTGGGCACATCACACCTTAAGCTTAGAGCCACTCAATCCACCTATTCTGGTGGTGCAAATGGAGCTTAAAACCGGTGAATGGGTTTATATCGCTGCCCTACTTCCTGCGCCCTATGTGACCCTCGACGATACGCTGATCACCGCCGATCAAGTGGTCTTTATCGTGGTCATTACCGCTTTGCTGCTATTTTTTACCTACATCTTAATTCGTCAACAAGCTCGGCCGCTAAAGCGATTAGCAAAGGCCGCTAATTTATTCAGTACTGACATTGAGCAACCCCCGCTTAAAGAAGAAGGCGCGGCTGAAATTGCGATTGTGACCCGAGCTTTCAACCGGATGCAACGACGCTTACAACGCCATCTACGCGAGCGGGAAACCCTTTTTCGCTCGATGTCGCATGATTTAAAAACCCCTATTACGCGGTTACGCCTGCGCGCGGAGCTGATCGACGATGAGGTACAAACGGCAAAATTAAATAAAGACTTGGACGATCTTGAAATGATGGTGAAAGGCGCGGTTCAAACCGTGCGTGATACCGATATTCACGAGAATATGGCCGCGATTGATGTGATCGACTTTTTAGCGATGATTGTTGAACCCCACAACCAAACCAGAATGCGGGTGCAGATTGAAAGCGATGCCGTGCCGCTATTTACCTGTAAACCGCTCGCGTTTAAACGTTGCCTATCCAATTTAATTGATAACGGGGTTAAGTATGGCGAAAAAGTAACCATTTATGTGATGGACGCGACGCACACCTTAGATATCACCTTGATCGATGAAGGCCCTGGTATTCCAGAAGAAGCACTCACGTCAGTGTTCGATCCCTATGTGCGCTTGCATGATGACAGTGACGGCTCGGGCTTAGGCCTTGGGATCGCCAGAGATATCATTCATGCCCATGGTGGTGATATGGTGCTCAGTAATCATCGTGAGGGTGGATTACAAGTTGATATCAGTTTCCCGCGGGTAGAAGAATAATGCGTCGAACAACACGATTTTTATCGGGTGCGCTGCTTGCGTACAGTTTGGTAGCCTACAGCGTTAGCGCCGCTGCAAGCAAGGTTGAAGTGCTTCACTGGTGGACCTCAGCCGGAGAGGCCAAAGCCGCCTCGGTATTACGTCAGGGCATGGAGCGACAAGGCTATCAATGGCAAGATTTTGCGGTAGGAGGTCGCGCTGGGATCAGTGCGATGAATACACTGAGAATTCGTGCGATTAGTGGCAATCCACCTTTGGCCGCACAAATCAAAGGCCCAGAGATCACGGAGTGGGCGAGACTCGGTTTTTTGCGTAATCTTAATAATATTGCTGATGCCGAGCAGTGGGAAGCCAAGATCCCTGCGCCACTTCGAGATGTGATGCAGTATCAAGGCAATTACGTCGCCGCGCCCATTAATATCCACCGAGTAAATTGGCTATGGATTAACTTACGTGCGTTTGAGGCCGCGGATGCTGACATCCCGACCGACTTTGATAGCTTTTTTACTGCGGCAGATAAACTGAAGCAGGCAGGCTATGTTCCCCTTGCCCTGGGCGGAGAGCCCTGGCAAGTGGCGACGCTGTTTGACAGCTTGGCCCTGTCCGTCATGGGACCACAACTTTATCAGCGGGCGTTTCTTAATTTCGAACGCAACGCATTACTGAGTGACGGCGTCATTGAAGCGTTCCGTTTACTCGCCAAAATGCGCAAATATGTCGATGACAAGGGTCAAGGCCGAAACTGGAGCGATACCACGCAGCTGCTGATTAATAATCAGGCAGGCATGCAAGTAATGGGAGATTGGGCGAAAGGTGAGTTTTTCGCAGCTAATCAGCAAGAAGGCAAGGCGTTTACCTGTGTTGCCGTCCCTGGCACTAAACACGCGTTTAGCTATAACGTCGACAGCTTTGTGTTTTTTAAACCCAACAATGAAAACGAGCGGCAAAGCCAGGCGGCTATCGCGTCGTATTTATTGACACCGCAATTTCAACGCGATTTTAATCGTTATAAAGGCTCTTTGCCGATTCGATTTGATGTGCCATTGCCTGAGGATGATCATTGCGCCCACGCATCGCGCGATGCGTTTCTTTATGCGCAAGAACACGGCACCTTAAGCCCGAGTATGTCACATGGACTGTCGACCACACGCTATGTGCAAAGTGCCATTTTTGATGTGATTGACGAGTTTTTCTACGACCCGAAGCAAACCCCGCGTGAGGCCGCAGAAGCACTCTATCGGGCGATCTTATCGGCGCAAGCATGATCATACCTTGCGGTCTAACTCGCCATGATTAAAACGCACAAGGAACAAAGGCTATGTCACTGGCAAGCTCAGTGTGATCGGTGAACACATAGTCAAATTGCTTGAGCGTTTTCACTTTCACCGGCGCACTGCGCTGCCATTTTGAACCATCAGCCACCAGCCAACGCGCGGTGGCGGCTTCCAACATGGTGTCACTGACATCGGCTTCATCCGGGGAAAACTCGCAGGCCCACCCTTCTTCACTCACCGCCGCACAACCAATAATGGCAATATCGGCTTGAAAGCGGGATAAAAACTGAATCACCGAATGGCCCACCATATCTTGATCGTTGGCCCGTAACTTTCCGCCGGCCAGCCAAATTTCCAGGTCAGAATTAGCGCCGAGAATGTGGGCGATTTGTACGTTGTTGGTTATCACCCGAAGATCACGTCGGGTGAGTAGCTGTTCGGCAATCGCCGAGACGGTCGTGCCAATGCCCAACATCACGGTGGCCCCGTCAGGAATACGCTCGGCGACAGCCTGCGCAATCGCAGTTTTAATCCCACGATGGCGTTCAAGCCGGCGCTGATAGTCACTGTTTGCCTGTGCGGAGGGCATATTGATCCCACCATGATGACGACGGGCGAGCCCCAACGCACAAAGCTGATTAATATCGCGACGGATAGTCTGCGTAGTCACGGAAAAATGCGCGGCCAAGTGGTCAGTTTCTAAATGTTCGACATCGGCTAATTGGCTGAGAATATCTCGCTGTCGCCAGTTTAATCCCAAATCGTTAGTCACCAACACTCCCTCCTTGTTTTTCAATTTGTCGATATCAACTTATCGATAAATAACGCTCAGGGGCGTCGGTGATCATCATGTCCACTCCCCACTCCCATAAAGGTGCCACGGCGTGCGGATCGTTAGGGGTGTAACACTTCAATGCTAAACCTGAATCTTTAACGGATTTTGCTTTCTCTTGGGTGAGGTGGCGATAGTTGCAGTGAATGCTAAGTGTGGCTAAATCGCTAAACTCATGCCAATTATCAGGGATGGTTTCCCATAAGATCGCCCGGGCGAGGCTCGGTTTTTGATCGCGACAATACCGCAACGCATCCAAAGAGAAAGACGAGATTAAGATCTGCCGCTCATTCACAGAGCTTGTCGATAAACAATCAAATACCGCGTCGCATAATGCAGCAATATCGGTATCGGCATAGGTTTTTATCTCAAGGTTAAGGTGCAGCTCATCGTGATGAACTTGTGCCAATACGGCCGCTAATGTCGGCACTCGTTGTTGAGCAAAATCAGCTGAAAAGTGGCTTCCCGCATCCAATTGCTGTAAATCGACTAAGGCGGTGTCTTTCAACGCCCCTTTCCCATTCGTGCACCGGGATAACGTTTGATCATGAAAGACTACAGGAATGCCGTCTTGAGTTAATTGCACATCCACTTCCACCCAACTTAAGCCGAGTTCACGCACGCGGGCGATCGACGCTAACGTATTTTCAGGCGCTTGAGCGGCGACGCCCCGGTGACCACATAATTTATCAGGTGATACCGGAGTAGATGATAAAACTGACTTTTCGGGCTCGATTTTCATATGAACATCTCTTTATCTTAAATAAATCTATTGTAAGCCAACCAGGACTTCATTTCTCCCCGTTAAAGGTGACAAATTTATTACATTGCCATTACCTTTGATTTCATGCTTTTCATTGATAAAACACGCTTTAATTAACATTTTTTTCACGGCCAACGAGATCGCGGTCAAAAGTCATACAATTGTCATCTCCCTTTTCGGTGAGGTTCATATTATGTTCATTTTTGTTCATTAAGTTGCCAGATGAACATTACCCCATCCTCAAAAGGAGTGACGCATGAAAACCCAACGCTTAACCGCGCTTTCTTCGGCCTTGTTGTTGGCCTCGTTTTCCGCCAACGCTGCAACCGAAATTGAATGGTGGCACGCAATGGGCGGAAATCTCGGTGAAAAAGTGAATGAAATGGCCGAGAAGTTCAATGCCAGTCAGGACGACTACACAGTGAAGCCCGTTTATAAGGGCAACTATACCGAAACCATGACGGGGGCGGTCTCTGCCTTCCGCGCCAACAAACAACCTCATATCGTGCAAGTGTTTGAGGTGGGCACGGCGACCATGATGTCTGCAAAAGGCGCCATTTACCCAGTGTATGAGTTAATGCAAGACGCCAAAGTACCGTTCGACCAGTCTGATTATCTCTCTTCTGTGACCGGCTACTACTCAGACGAAAATGGCAACATGTTGTCTATGCCGTTTAACAGCTCAACACCGGTGCTTTATTACAACAAAGATTTGTTCGCCAAAGCGGGAGTGACACCACCTAAGACTTGGGAAGAGGTCGAGCAAGTATCAGAAAAGCTTCTCGCCAATGGTACCCAGTGTGGCTTCACCACCGGCTGGCAGTCTTGGGTACAAATCGAAAACCTCGGCGCACGTCATAATAGCCCGATTGCCACTAATGATAACGGCTTTAGCAGTGTGGATAACGAAATGCTGATTAACCAATCACCTTTCGTTGATCACATTGCCAAAATGGCAGACTGGCAACAAGCTGGGATCTTTGAGTATGGCGGCCGTCGCTCTGACAGTGCACCACTTTTTTATAGTGGCGAGTGTGCCATGTATATGAACTCTTCAGCGTCCTATGCGGGCGTGCGTGAGAGCGTGAAAGACTTTGAGTTTGGTGTTGCCAAGCTGCCTTACTGGGATAAAGCCGTTGAGCAGCCAAGAAATACGATTATTGGCGGCGCCACGCTTTGGGTTCTGCAAGGTCATGAATCAGAAGAGTACAAGGGGGTTGCTCAGTTCTTCTCGTTCTTGTCAAAACCAGAGATCCAAGCTGATTGGCACCAATTTACTGGCTATCTGCCGATCACTCACGGTGCGTATGAGCTAAGTAAAAAGCAAGGCTTTTACGCTAAGAACCCGGGGACAGATGTCGCGATTAATCAGATGACAGAAGTGGAGCCCACCCCTGCATCGAAAGGTATTCGTTTGGGTAACTTCGTGCAAATTCGCGATGTGATCAACGAAGAGCTTGAAACTGTCTGGTCGGGTGATAAGTCAGCGCAAGAAGCGTTGGATGAGGCCGTTGAACGTTCGAACGGATTGCTCGCTAAGTTTGCTAAAGCAAACAAATAATTACGCCTTGTATTATGGAGCGGTGCGCTGAGCCCGCTCTTTTTATTGAGAAAGTCTATGTCCAATAAACCCACATTTAACCACAGTGCGTTTCCCATTTTATTACTCGCACCGCAACTGCTCATTACGTTTGTTTTCTTTATTTGGCCAGCAGCACAAGCGGTCTGGCAGTCGATGCTACTTGAAGATCCTTTTGGGCTCAGTACCGAGTTCGTCGGTGCTGACAATTTTATCGCACTCATTGGTGATACAAGCTATTACAGTAGCTTTTTCACTACACTGTTTTTTAGTTTTTCAGTCGCCGCTATTGCTCTTCTCTCGGCATTAGTGCTCGCGGTGATGGCCGATCGTGTGATCAAAGGCGCGACGGGCTATAAAACCTTATTGGTTTGGCCTTATGCGGTTGCTCCCGCTGTCGCTGGGGTGCTCTGGCTATTTATGTTCAACCCCACCGTGGGTGTACTGGCCCATGCGCTTGAAGCCATTGGGCTCGATTGGAATCCCTTTATTCATTCTGGGGATGCCATGACCATGGTCATTATTGCCGCCACCTGGAAGCAGATCAGCTATAACTTTTTGTTCTTTCTTGCCGGGTTACAGTCGATCCCACGATCATTGATTGAAGCGGCCGCGATTGACGGGGCTGGACCGGGGAAACGGTTTGTAACCATTATTTTCCCGCTGCTGTCACCCACGTCATTCTTTCTCTTGGTTGTTAACTTGGTATACGCCTTCTTCGAAACGTTCGGCGTTATTCACGCCATGACCCAAGGCGGGCCAGGTCAATCGACAACCACGCTGGTTTATAAAGTTTACGCCGATGGTTTTGTTGGGCTCGATATGGGCTCATCCGCGGCCCAGTCGGTGGTGCTGATGATCTTGGTCGGTGCATTAACCGTGATTCAGTTTAAATATGTTGAAAAGAAGGTGGCCTACTAATGGTTGAACGTCGCCCTTGGCTTACTGTGTTCTCGCATCTGGTGTTGATTCTGGGTGTGGCCTCTGTTGCGTTGCCCGTGTGGCTTGCGCTCACCGCCGCCACTCATGATAGCAGCGCGTTTGTGAGTGGTGTTACCCCATTATGGTTTGGTGACAAAGGCTTATCTGTGTTTACAGAGGTACTCACCGAAGGGACATCGCGTGAGTTAAATATCACCGTAGCAGGCATGTTATGGAATTCATTTTTAATGGCGATGGGCATATCCATCGGCAAACTGGTTATTTCAATTTTGTCGGCCTATGCGGTGGTCTATTTCCGTTTTCCTGGCCGCATGCTGGCATTTTGGATCATTTTTATGACCTTAATGCTTCCCGTTGAAGTACGTATTATGCCGACATTCCAAGTCATTGCCGACCTCAATATGTTGAATTCCATGTCGGGCCTAACGATTCCACTGATCGCCAGCGCCACCGCGACCTTTTTATTCCGGCAGTTCTTTATGACCGTGCCGGGGGAAATGCTGGAAGCCGCCCGCATGGACGGTGCAGGTCCGTTTAAATTTTTTAAAGATATTTTATTGCCCTTATCGCGCACCAATATTGCCGCGCTGTTTGTGATCACTTTTATCTATGGGTGGAACCAGTATTTATGGCCCATTCTGATCACCACGGATGACGAGTATTACACCATCGTGATGAGTATTCAGCGCATGTTGTCTGTTGGCGACGGTGAAGTGGAATGGAACCGCGTCATGGCAACCACATTAATGGCAATGCTACCGCCTGTATTGGTGGTTTTGGGCATGCAAAAACTATTTGTTAAAGGCTTAGTGGAGACGGAGAAGTAAATGGCAACGGTAACCCTCGATCAACTTCAAAAAACCTATCCGAATGGGTTCAAAGCGATTCATGGTGTCGACTTGGCCGTACAAGACGGCGAGATGATTGTCTTGGTCGGCCCAAGTGGCTGTGGTAAATCCACATTACTACGCATGATTGCGGGCCTGGAGGCTATCTCGGATGGCGACTTAATTATCGACAACAAGCGAGTAAATGATCTGGAGCCGGGTGAGCGTAATATCGCGATGGTGTTTCAAAATTATGCGCTTTACCCGCACATGAGTGTATTTAATAACATGGCTTACGGATTGAGAAACCGCGGCACCCCAAAAGCGGAGATTGAAACATTAGTCAACGAAGTCGCGACCATGTTGGAGCTTGATCACTTGCTAGATAGACGCCCCAATCAACTGTCTGGTGGCCAACGTCAGCGCGTGGCAATGGGCCGTGCAATTGTTCGTCGTCCCAAGGTGTTCTTGTTTGATGAACCCTTATCCAACCTGGATGCTAAGCTACGTGTTCAGATGCGTTTGGAAATAAAAAGCCTGCAACGAAAACTCAAGACGACAGCGGTCTATGTCACCCACGATCAGGTTGAGGCGATGACGCTTGCCGACCGGTTAGTGGTGTTAAATGGCGGCAACGTCGAGCAAATTGGTACACCGCTGGAAGTCTATGATGCGCCCGCAAGCCTCTTTGTGGCCACCTTTATTGGCTCCCCGGCGATGAACATCGTCGACGGACAAATCCACAATCACACCCTATCTATCGGTCATCACGCACTGGCTTATTGCCAGGGCACAACCGCATCATCGGTGTGTATTGGGCTACGGCCTGAACATTTAAAAATCGTCCCTAACGACCAGGCGCAATTTACGCTATCGGTGACCTTAACGGAGGCGTTAGGGGCCGATTTGTTGGTCTATGGTCACATCGCGGACACGGATAGTCTGATCACCTTGCGCTTAGAAGGCCATAGTAAAGTGATAGAGGGCGATCAACTACCGTTAGCGATTGACCCGCACAATTTGCATGTCTTTGCGGCTGAAAGCGGTAAACGGCTGACGATTGATGTGAAAGCGCTTAGCGATGAGCGGGTTGTGGCGATTTAATCTTTAGGAGCATACTTTAGGAGCATAGCGTCATGCCAATTCAGTGTTTGCCTTTGTCATCGATACATCAACACGCCGAACGCTGGCGCGATGTTCAGTGGCTGTTTACCGATGTTGATGACACCTTGACGTGGCAAGGGGCACTTCCGTGGCAAACACTGAAGGCATTAACCGAGTTGCGTGACGCGGGGATCCGAGTAGTACCCGTGACAGGGGCCTGTGCAGGTTGGTGTGATCACATCATTAACGCTTGGCCTGTCGATGCGGTCATCGGTGAAAATGGTGGCGTGGTGATGTGGCATGAAGATGGCCGACGACAGACAAAAATCAGCTACACCGCCCAGCAAGCACAACCCGGGCTGCGCGATTGGATTGATCACTTACTCGAGCAGTATCCAAATCGTACCCTCAGCGCCGATCAAGCCTACCGTCACTGTGAAGTGGCCATTGATATTGGTCAGCATACCCGTCGTGCGCCACAATCTGAAGTCGATGCATTGCTTGGGGCACTCCACGCATATGGTGCCAAAGCAACGGCTAGCTCTATTCATATTAACGCATGGTTGGGTACCCATAATAAACAACAAGCGACGCTGGATTGGCTTTTGCGTTACGGTGTCACAGAAAAGGCCGCCCCTCAACAGGTTGCCTTTATTGGTGACTCACGCAACGATAACGACATGTTTGCCTACTTTCCGCTCAGTGTTGGGGTCGCCAATATTGCCCCCCACCTTGCTGCACTCGATACCCCACCCACCTGGATCACAGAGGCACCAGGCGGGCTGGGCTTCGCTGAATTTGCATCCTGCTGGTTATCATTAGTGCGCTAAGCCGATTTTTTTACTTTCCTCACTGAGGGCAACGCCTAACTGAGGGTAACGACTAACTGAGGGCAGCTTCACAGCTTTTCTGCTACAGGGCTTTTTATATCAATGTGTTATTTAACTTTGTCGGTAGGTCGTTCTACAATGTGGGCGTTTTATCATGATAATGATGCCCAAACCTCACTGTTTGCGCACCTCGCATGGTTAGTGCGTATAATTATTAAGCGCAAACACGATAACGATTAGGAAAATGCTATGAAACGCTATGCCCTTGCACTGGTCGCAGCCTTGTTGCCGATGATGTCACACGCGGCACCGGTAGAAAACGCAGACTGTTATTCAGCCAAATACCATGACTACGTTGATGCATCAATTAACTGGTATCAAGCATTAGTGGAGATGACCGTTGAAAAAGACGCCTCTTTGGATGAGGTAGCCGACTGGTTTTTACGCGGCCGCACCAACCACTTTAATCTGAACGCACAAGCTTTTGACTATTATTTAAATAATGACAGCGCCAAGCTCAATCTCGATGCGCCGGTTGAATCATGGCTAATGCTCTCGCAAGAAGATGTTAAAATCCTGTCGCAAAGCTCACTGCCGCCGTCGTCACTGGCGAAAGACGTGTTTGCTTTTCGTCAAGGAGAGTCAATGGAAGGTAACTATGCGCTACGTAGTGCCCTCGCCGACCTTCTCAGCCACCCTAAAGAAATCGACAAACCATTGAACCAATATAACGATCAGATGGTAAGCATTAACGATCGTCAATGTCAGTAAGTCTGCATCAATCAACAATGAGCCGGCAGTTGTCGGCTCTGACCGTCATCATATTCGTTGCTTATGCGGCTTTTGCTGTCATCAAACGATAAAAAAGCCTGATTGCCGCGCATTTTTTTGCTATGTTGTGGCCATTTTTCAGCAAGTGATCGTGTGCATAGCCTTTGTTTGATCAGGGTTTTCACCGTTTGAACAGCTAAGCAGATAAAAGAAGAACGTCATGGCCATACATAATAAAGCCGCGGACGCGACGCCCGAAACCTTACACCGGATTTTCACTGTCCCCGAAGCGCCAGACTCAACGCTCAGTCAAATTGAGCAAGAAATCTCGCAGAATCTTAATCGATTTTTACAAAATCACATTACGGCTACCGAGCGTTCGCTGGCAGATATCGAAAGTGATTTTAGTAATCCCACAATTCCTGACGATCCTGCTTTCGTGTCGGATCACACGCAGTTTTTACTCGATAAATTGGTCGCCCAGTCCGTTCACACCGCCTCGCCGCGATTTATTGGCCACATGACCTCTGCCCTGCCGTATTTTTTAATGCCGTTATCAAAAATTATGATTGGCCTTAACCAGAATACGGTCAAGATCGAAACCTCGAAAGCGTTTACTCCGCTCGAGCGCCAAGTACTTGGCATGCTGCATAATCTGATTTATCAGCAAGATGATGCCTTTTATCAAAGCTGGATGCACAGCGCTAACCACTCGCTGGGCGCATTCTGCTCGGGGGGAACAGTCGCCAACATTACCGCGCTATGGGTGGCGAGAAATAACGTCCTTAAGCCTGATGGTGAATTTCCTGGCATTAACAAAGCAGGCTTGTTTGGTGCAAYGCGTCACTATGGTTATCGCGATTTGGCCATTTTAGTGTCTGAACGGGGCCACTATTCATTGGGAAAAGCCGCCGATGTGCTAGGAATTGGCCGCGACCAATTGATCTCCGTGCCCGCAGATAACAAAAATCGCATTTGCATTGATGCACTCGAAGACACTATTACGCAACTGAATCGCGATAATATCAAACCGGTGGCCATCGTGGGTGTCGCTGGCACGACAGAAACCGGCAGTATCGATCCACTCAATGCGTTAGCTGATATTGCTGAGCGAGAAGGCATTCATTTTCACGTGGATGCCGCCTGGGGTGGTGCCACGTTAATGTCGAATAACCAGCGCCATAAGCTGGCCGGTATTGAGCGTGCTGATTCGGTGACCATTGACGCCCATAAACAGCTGTATGTCCCTATGGGCGCCGGTATGGTGCTGTTTAAAGATCCTTCCGTGGTCGCATCCATCGAGCACCACGCCGAGTATATTCTCCGTAAAGGGGCAAAAGACCTCGGAAGTCATACGCTTGAAGGCTCTCGCAGCGGTATGGCGATGTTGGTATTTGCCTGTATGAATATTATTTCTCGCCGTGGCTATGAGCTGTTGATTGATCAAAGTATCGATAAAGCAGCTGCGTTTGCCAAGATGATTAGCCAACACCCGGATTTTGAGCTGATCTCAGAGCCAGAGCTTTGTTTATTGACCTATCGATTTGTTCCCGCTCGTGTGCAAGCGGCCCTTGCGGTGGCTAATGAAGAGCAAGTCGATTTGATTCATAACTTGCTCAATGATCTGACTAAATTTGTGCAAAAACGCCAGCGTGAATCAGGTCAAACGTTCGTCTCACGGACGCGTCTCACGCCAGAGCAGTGGCAGCGGCGGACGACCACAGTGTTTAGGGTGGTACTTGCTAACCCACTTACCACACAAGAGATTCTGCACGAGGTGTTAGTTGAACAAGCTGCGATTGCGCAAGAAAGTGAGTTCGCTTATCCGCGACTGATCACCTTGGCAGACAGTATTCTAAAGAGCTAGCTAAACATTGCGGCGTGCGCAGGCAGTCACATTCAGTGGCTGCCTAATTATTTGAGCGGTCCTGTTTTGGGTATATTGGTTGACTGCAAACAGTGCGTCTGGCTTAGCGCCGTCTCACGCTGATGCTCAATGTCCAGCTGGGCTTGTTGCCATTGTATTTGCACCTGTGGCGCTGTCATTGCGCGCCCTGGCTCTGAAAACAAAAAGCGTTGCAAGGTATGATCAAATTCAGCAGTGTTTTCTTGCTCGCTATACGCGATCCCCATTAATTCGAACGCACGCGCTTTTTCTCGCGCGGTTCCAACCACTGTGTATCGCTGCGCCGTATCCAGCGTTTTATCATAGCGACAATGAATCAGATCTTGCTCGGCTCCCCGTAATGCTTCGTTTAAGCCAATGGTGCTGTAATTGCGCCACAGATCCGACATATGAGGTAACGAGCACCCAACCAGTAAGACCGACAAACACACGGCAGCGATTATTTTTATCATCTCTGATCCCTATACGATGACGCTATGGTTTGGATATGCGGTTTATCCTTCTATTAACGGCCACGTCGTTGATGACTTGAACGTTAGTCACGTTGACCGATCACCACTTCACCTGATTGCTCAAACATCGCAACCTCTTTGCGACGACGACCAATCAAGATGGGTTTGTCATCATAGAATAGAAAGTTTTTCCAATATTGCTTGAACACGCCCCAGCGAGTTTCGACGATGTTATGCTTATCGTAACAAAAGTAGACCGTAATATTGTCTTCCCAAGGAAAATTGGACACAAAGTCTTCAGGCAGATCATCATCGTTGTCCCACGCATGTTGCCAGACCAGCCGTTGAGTCCAAACGTTTTGATGGGTGGGCCAATCTTGCTTACCAAAATGATCCGGGGTTGGGCTGTCTTTACTGATAAATTCTTGCCACAACTGCGCCGCACGCGTCTCTGTCATGGGTTTAATCTCAGCAAGATCTTGCTCTGGGATAGGGAGAGATTGATGGGTGAAAATCCACTTTCTTTTGTAGTCAGATAATGGGATGTAATTCATGCTGCTCGTGGTTATCGGCTTGGTAATGGCGTTCACTTTACCATAATTGCAGCGAGGTTGTTACCAAACCCAATACCGATAATAAAGAGAAAACGGCAATGCGAAACACATTGCCGTCTCTCCCTTCATCAACTCGATTAGCCGTTAATGACGAGCTCATCGGTAGTTTTAATGTCATTGTCTTCGCCGATTTTACGGTGGCCTTGATCAAGGTGCACCATATCAACAAAGTCGTCACTGCCAACCTGAAACGCTTGGCCAAATCCTTTCACATACAGGCCATTTTCTGGCGCCAGACGGAAGAGGCGAAAGTCTTCTAAGCCACTCAAGTTATCGATAATGTCGCCAAACCGCGCTTTCAATGCATCAATACCGGCTTGCCAAGTCGCGGTGTTACGTTCCACCATTTCAGCTCGTGCATCAAAACTAAGACGTTGACGAGCAAAAATCTGTTTCGCGCTCCCTTCATCTTCGATCATCATCAATGACAGGTTTGGGTTTTCTTGCAGGTTGCGTGCGTGACGGGCAATTTCACTAATGAGGATATAAAAGCCATCTTCACGCTGAATAAAGGGCGCATAACTGACATTAGGTTTACCTTGTTCGTCTACGGTCGCCAATTGTAACGTCCGACAGTTTTCACGAAATTCTTTAATTTCAGGGCCAAGGCGGTTTTGTAGCCGTTGTTGTTTAGTCGCTTGATCCATAACTATTGCTCCAGCTCTGTTTGTTGTGAGGTCGCTAACTGCGTTTTTAGTTGGTTAAAGGCATCAATCTGATTGTCGAGAAGCTGACGTTTTTCATCACGCCCGAGATAGATCTTAAAAATCGAATCGCCTTGTTCGGTAAAAAAGCCGATGTAATGGGTTGTCTTGCCGCGAAAGGGTTTGCTGACAAAAGCAATGCCCGCCATGCGTTCTAATTTTAAGTGGCCATGCATTTCGCCGGGCTTACCCATTAAGTTGTAATAGCCGTAAGCGATTTTTCCTTTGGGGAACGGCGCTTTTACTTCAAAGATCGAGCCGCCGGAATGCACAATCGCCGTCACAGGACCGTCCCATTCGGCCACCTGCATGAGCACGGTTTCAGCATGTTGCCCATCGACCCAAGTTTGATAGTCCGCTGGCATAGCGCGTACCACTTCTCCCTCACTCACACCTAGCGTTGCTGCCATATCGGCAGGCAGCATCGAGGCATTCTCGGTCAGTAGCGCGCTGACCTGTTCCGTTAACGTAGTGGTTGTCATTGATCACTCCCAGCCTATTTTTATTGTGATAGGTTCTATCAGTGTGGGCAGGCGTTCACCTGCCCTTTGTACGAGTCGTTAAAGTTGGTAACGAGCTAAAATTGGTAACGAACATTAAATTTGATATCGCGCCCTGGTGAAGCCACTTGCGCCCAAGCTTGGGTATATTGCTCGTCGGTTAAGTTATCGATCGCTAAATCAAACTTCACGCCATCCCAGGCGCCATTAGGGCTATAGCTTGCATACACATCCCACAAGGTGTAGCCGTCATAGTGATCTTGCACACCGCGCTCACTGGTATCGGTTTGATCCTGTTCAGCGTAGTGCGAGACCCGCCCACCAAGGGAGACTGGTAAGGTCGCCAGTGCATAATGCGTTTCAGCAACCCATTTATGCGCTGGGATGTTATTAATATACGTGCCTGTGCTTTTGTCTTTCCCTTCGGTTTGGCTGTAGCTCAAGTCGCTGGTAAAGCCGCCTAGCTGGTGATGAAGGCTTAACTCAATGCCTTGGAGTTTAGCTTCGGGCAAGTTAGTCTTGACCGTAGTACCATCAAATCCTTGACCTTTTGGGCCTGATGGGCCGTACTTAATTGATTGCTCGATAAAGTTATCGACATCATTGCGAAAGACTCTGGCATCAATATAACCTTGATCTACATACGTATTTGGCACAAACGTATAGGTCATGCTTAGCTCTTTATTGGCGCTCTCTTCCGGCTTCAAATCTGGGTTGGGCACAAACTGATTCATTCCAAAATGTGTACCACTGGCATACATTTCTTCTAAGCTCGGTGCCCGGAACGCCTCACGATAACTGGCCGTGAGTGCCAGCTGCTCAGTGGCCTGCCAAGTTAATGCGGTGGAAGGCGACCACGCCGTATCATCATGGTCACCAATCGTCGAGCTGGGTCGCTTATCTTTCGCGTCATAGGCGTCAAAGCGGACTCCCGCTTGCCAGTTCCATGTTTGCCCTATAGGGAGATCAACATGGCTAAACAGACCGATACTTTGTGCTTCGGCGTCTTGGTTATCTGGGCGACCAAACATCGAGCCACTGGCGTCTCGTACTGTCTCAAAGTTATCTTGATAGGCATCCAACCCAGTGGTGAGCGTGAGGTTTTCAAGGTTTGACCGGTTGGACAAAGATAGGCCCAGAGTTTGCATCTGGTTATTGTCAAATTCACCCTTCTCAACGCGATGTTCATTGACCTCGGTATCATTCCAATACAGACGCGCATCCAAATCTACCCACGACTGACTTGGGTTGTAGTTATAGGCGACTGACAAGCTTTGATCATCCACTTGACGATACGTGCGAGGCGACTTGCTTGAGATCGCTAACTCCGAAGGGTTATATGGCACCATGGCGTCACGCTTGCCTTGACGAGCAGTCAACGTCCATTGATGGTCTAAAGACGGCGTGAATGTCACTTTCGCCAACCCGCCTTTTTCTCTCTCGGCTGAATAAGACAAGGTTTCGCCATTGCCTAATTGGTTATCATCACTATCGTGATAGTAGCTTTGTACCAGCCAATCAACCGTCTCTGTGCGTCCAAACACCGCGCCGCTGGTGCGTGAGGCATTATCGTTACTATGAAAACCTTGTTTAAGGTAACCACCTACGGCCTGATCACCGGAAAGAAAATCGCTGGCTGATTTGGTGTTTTGGGCAAATACGCCCCCCAAGGCCCCGGAGCCCCACAAGGTACTGGAAGGGCCACGGACCACCTCTACCGAGCGGAGTAACTCAGGATCAATAAATAGACTGGAGCGGTGACCAACAGAAAAATTCTGACGTGCACCATCAACAAGCTGCACCACGCGGCCGTTTTCGCTGCTTAATCCACGAATAGTCACAGACTGAGCGGCATCGCGCCCACCGCCCAGCACAGAGACATTGGGTAAGTGCCGAATTACATCCGTGACGTTACTTCCTTGTCTTTTCTCAATCTCTTCTTGTGACACCGTGCTGACGGCAACAGCGCGATTCGCTTTTTGCGCGTCCATACGACTGGCATACACAGACACCGTTTCCGTTTGGTCACCATTTTGTTGCCCGCCATCGGCGGCCATGACAGGTGAAATGAGGCTTAATGTGCCAAGCGCAAGTCCGATAGCGAGGTTTAGGTGGCTCGGACGTGGTATCAAAATATCCTTTTTCAATGTCATTTCAGTGCTCTCTGGTTCAACTACAAATGAGAATCATCATTATTTTTGCAAGATTGTATTGATCGAGAAAAGCAATGTAAACGATAATTGATCTTAATTAGTCATGTAACTAATGATTACAAATATGCAGTGAACGATAAATCACTGCTAGTGACACTGCATTACCTTTGACCAATAAGCCACTGATAAAGCGAAAATAAGGATTTAACATGGCCACCGCCGCAGTAAGAGTGATAGCTCTGTTCAGTACCCTCATATCTCTATCGATTCATGCCTCGCCACGCATCGTCAGTGCGGGCGCCAGTGTGACTGACTTGCTCGTTGAGCTTGGCGCGCAATCACAAATTGTTGGTATTGATGCCACCAGCCAATTACAAGAGAAAGACATGCCGAGCGTGGGCTATCATCGCCAGCTCGCGGCGGAAGGTGTACTTTCGCTATCCCCCAATCTTTTAATTGGTTCAGAAGAAATGGGCCCAGCACCGGTGTTATCAACACTCCGTGATGCCGGGGTCCAGGTGGTCACGTTATCGAGTACCTCGACGGTCGCTGCCCTCAAGCAACGTATTCATACCTTGGCGGAGTTAACGGCGACACAAGCGAATGCCGAACCATTGATCAACGCCATGGATGACCAATTAGCCAAGCTAGAAACCCGAGCGTCAGCATCAAACACATCCACGCTCAACGGTCTTTTTCTCTTGGTTCACCAGGGACGACCTGCCAGTGTCGCCGGCGCGGATACCACTCCAAATACCTTGATTGAATTGCTCGGTGCCACGAACCCTGCGGCTGAATCCGTCACCAGCTATAAGCCACTTTCACCCGAGGCGCTGCTTGGCTTTAATCCTGACTTTATTTTGGTCATGCAACGCTCACTCGATCAGCTTGGTGGTATGCAAGGGCTGGCAAACGCCGTCCCGTTGCTATCAAGCACACGAGCGTATAAAAACAATCGCATCATCGCTGTGGATGGCCGTGTATTAGTGGGTGGATTAAGTCTGAATACTCTTGATGAGGCCCTGCGCATTCAAACCCATTTAACCGGAAACCAATAGTAATGCACGCTTACTTTCGTGAAACGCATCAGCGGCTCTTCCCTGTGTTGATCACTGTTTTGTTCATCGTCACTGTGATGTCGATAGCCGTGGGACAGTGGCAACTTGGGTGGCTCGTCAGTTTACAAAGCTTGAGCCCTTGGCAAAGTGATGTCGCACCGCATATCTTGACCATCGTGCAACAGGTCCGCTTACCACGCACCTTATTGTGTTTGTTCGTTGGCGCACTTCTGGCAGTATCTGGCGCATTAATGCAAGGGCTATTTCGCAATCCGCTTGCGGATCCGGGGATCATTGGGGTCTCTGGAGGGGCGTCTTTAGGCGGCGCGTTGGGATTGTTGCTGTTATCCTGGGGCAGCCTTAACGTCGGTTTTACCCTCTCGGTGCCGCTATTTGCCTTTTTGGGTGCGCTGGTCGCCACCTTGTTTGTTTATCGTATTGGCACAACATCGATGGGAACATCGGTTACCGTGATGTTGTTAGCCGGTATTGCCATTAGTGCCTTGTCGGGTGCGGCGCTCGGGTTAATCAATTACGTTGCTGATAACCAAACATTGCGTGATATCGCCTTGTGGTCAATGGGATCGCTCACTGGCGCATCGTGGGGACTCATCGCGTTAACGGGCGTTGCAGCCGTTACCCTCACGCTTTTTGCCTATCGCTGCGCTCCGCATATCAACGCCTTATTACTTGGCGAGAACGAAGCTGCGTATCTTGGCATCAATGTTCATCGCCTAAAGCGCTTATTGATCATTGCAACAGCCGCTGGGATGGGCGTGTCGGTCAGTGCCGCAGGATTAATTGGCTTTATTGGCTTGGTTGTACCGCATATTGGCCGCATATTGGCTGGGCCAGATCATCGCACCCTGATCCCTTTATCGGCGATATTGGGCGCCCTTTTATTGACGCTTGCTGATATTATCGCACGAATCATTGTTGCGCCGGCAGAGCTGCCAGTGGGGATCATCACCGCACTTATGGGGGCACCCTTCTTTTTATGGCTTTTGATCCAACAACGACAAGCAGTGGTGCATTAATGTCTGATATTGCCCTCAATGTTCGTGATTTAAGTTACTCGCTTAACGGACGCCAACTACTTAATCGCATCAATGTTTCCTTTGCTGCAGGCCAATTACATGTGTTGCTCGGGCCAAATGGCGCGGGGAAAAGCACCTTACTCAAACAAGTGATGAGTGACAGTCATCCATCAGGCCAGGTTGATTTTTGGGCCATGCCTAAAGCCGCATGGCATGGTGAGCGCTTTGCTAAACAGGTCGCCTTTCTTCCCCAAAGTAG
The DNA here is from genome assembly GCF_001996105.1 of Salinivibrio sp. IB643. Lineage (NCBI taxonomy): Bacteria > Pseudomonadati > Pseudomonadota > Gammaproteobacteria > Vibrionales > Vibrionaceae > Salinivibrio > Salinivibrio sp. IB643. The sequence goes on along the minus strand of NZ_MUFF01000011.1, from coordinate 50,506 downwards.
TGGCTTAACCTTTGCGTTTACGGTCAAAGAAGTGGTTCAAATGGGGGCGACACCGTTACAAGCGAATCAGGCGCAAATTGCCGCCCTCGCCGATGAGCAGTTACAGCAGTGGGATATCACCCACCTTGCTAACCGGCCTTATCCTATATTGTCAGGCGGTGAAAAACAGCGAGTCCATATGGCACGCATTGCTTTGCAGTTAATCCAAACCGATCCAACGCGGGCCATCATGCTACTTGATGAGCCTACATCGGCGCTCGATATTACCCATCAGCATTACACGCTACAACGCTGTCGATCGCTTGCCGATCAAGGGATGACAGTGGTCTTGGTGCTGCATGACCTCAATCTTGCCAGTCGCTACGCGGATCGCCTGTATTTTCTCAAACAAGGAGAGATGGTATTAACGGGTACCCCATGGCAATGTTTTGAGAGTGAACAGGTCGCAAAGATTTATCATTATCCGCTTAAGGTCATTGAGCACCCAGAGCATGCCTGCCCATTGATCGTGACCTAGTGCCTGAGTTATTGCTATCAAGGTGGGATCTTGCCAGCGTCGCCATGAGACTTTTGCATTGATAACCGCCTAGCTGGGTCACAAAACCGTCTGTTGATGATCGTTCGCTCATCAGACCAATTGCGACTAGGCGGCAACCTAAGTAAACTGAGACCGCAACCGATTAGCTATGAGAATGGATGAAATCGGATTCGTTACCTTCGCAACCGTCTGATGGGCCGGGATTGTGAAAGACAGCGCCGCTGCGTATCAGCGGCGTTTTTCTGTAAGGTCGCGAGTAACGATCCCAAGGCTTCACAATATAGAAGAATTAAGATGGCAACGATTAAAGATGTCGCGCGTCTCGCGGGTGTTTCAACCACCACGGTCTCACACGTTATCAATAAGACCCGCTTTGTCGCCGAAAAGACAACAGAAAAGGTTTGGCAAGCCGTTGAAGACCTGAACTATGCACCGAGTGCTGTGGCTCGTAGTTTAAAATGTAATACGACACGTACGCTCGGAATGCTGGTCACTAAATCGACCAACCCATTTTTTGCCGAGCTCGTGCACGGTGTGGAAGACTATTGCTACGAGCAAGGCTACACGCTGGTTTTGTGTAATACCGAAGGCAACCTTGAAAAGCAGCGCGACTATTTGCGTATGCTGTCAGAAAAGCGTGTCGACGGTTTAATTGTGGTGTGCTCGGATCTCAATGAAGATCTCATGCTATTGCTAGAGAAAAAGCGTGACCTGCCCATGGTCGTCATGGATTGGGGCAGTCACCATATTGATACCGATCGGATTGAAGATAACGCGGAACTAGGCGGCTATCTGGCAACCAAACATTTTATTGACAACGGGCATACCCAAATTGGTTGTATCTCTGGGCAAATGGATAAGAACACCTGTAAGCAACGGCTTGCAGGCTTTTATCGGGCCCTGAAAGAAGCTGACATCCCCGTAAATCAAGATTGGATCATTGAAGCGGACTTTGAAGCGAATCAAGCAAAAGTCGCCGCTCAGCAGTTTATTGCAATGGAAAACCGTCCTACGGGAGTCTTTTGTTTTAATGATATCATGGCGTTAGCGGCGATTAGCACCTTCAACCAGGCGGGTATTCAGGTGCCAGATGATATCTCTGTCATCGGTTATGACAATATTGATCTGACTGAATATTACTCACCACCGTTGACAACTGTCCATCAACCTAAACGACAACTGGGCAAGACTGCGGTTAAACTTTTACTCAGCCGGATCAATGATAACGATACGCAACAGCAAGTGTTTGAAATGGATTTATCATTAATCAGTCGAGACTCTGTAAAAAACCTAACCTAATGGTTTATCGGGTTTTTTATGTAAAGCCACGCCTCTATGACGGTCGTGGCTTTTTTGATTTCCTATTGATAAGAGCTTTTACTTTAAATCATCAGTTACATACTTATTGAACCCATATCACATTCTTGTATGCGTAGAGAGGGCGACATCTGTGTCCAATTATTATATCCTGAACAACACTTGAACAAGGCAAACCATCGCGAAAGCATGGGACGCAAAGCCTCCGGCCTAATGATTCTGGCGTCACTGTCAGGGATTCAATGGTAGCGGGGTTGCCAGCGCTGTTGTTTTAATGCTGAGTAAAATATCAGCAATCGGATGTATCAAACCTAAAGTGTTGATAATTCGATAACAATCTTGTCTGTTTGCCTTGTTAGACTGCGACTTTATTTTTAGGCATTCACATTCATCGAGATTGTTATTAAATGGATAAACCTGCTTTAAAAGACGCGATGCGTTTATTTGCCGAGTTTGGCAATATCAAATCCCGATCCATGTTCGGCGGATTTGGACTTTTTTGTGAAGACACCATGTTCGCCCTAGTGGTCAATAACACCCTCCACCTTCGTGCCGGTATAGAAAACGAGGCCTTACTCAAACAACAAGGCTTAACGCCGTATGTCTATAAAAAACGTGGATTCCCGGTCGTCACCAAATATTTTGCTATTCCTAACGCCTGGTGGGATGATCCAGAACGATTATTGGCCGAAGCGAAAAATGCTCTCGACGTTGCTATCCAAGATCGTTCTGTGAAATCGGCAGCGACACCATCAAGGCTTAAAGATCTCCCGAATCTGCGGTTAGCCACCGAACGAATGCTTAAAAAGGCAGGCATAGACTCACCAGAAACATTGCAAAAGCACGGTGCCGTCGGCGCTTACAAAGCATTGAGATCTGCTCATGAAACACAATTGAGTCTCGAGCTTTTGTGGTCGTTAGAAGGGGCGATTACCGGTAAACACTGGTCGGTAGTGCCACCCCAACGCCGTCAAGAATTATTACAACACTTAGAAAAATAACCTCTCACAGTCGCCTCTATATCACTTACTAATTTTCCTGTGAGCAATATTTGCGTTCAACACCGCCTTCTGGCGGTGTCGCTTTATTCTATTAATCCGTTGACATGTCTCTATGCCCTTCCTTTTGCGTCGTCATCTTATCGAGTGTGCTTTTCTTTACGTCGACTCTAGTTCGTGGGGATTAATCGGCGTTTTTTGATTTAATTGGCGATTTTTCGTTTAACTGAAAGTTTTTAGCGATCGATACGGTCTTGTTAGAGGTAAGATCGACCGCACAGTTCGCTGATGCAATCGATAAATCAGCCAGTTAGTTGCCAACCGTGCACAAAAGTATCCTAAAGTAATAGCTGGTCCTCTTTAATTTAGCGACGAGACCTAATATGTCAGTAAAAAAACTTCTTGTTGGCCTCGTGATTGCCGCCATCGTCGTGCTCTGGTTTAGTTTCGACCTCGGCCAATGGCTCACGCTCGACAATGCTAAAGCGCAACAGGCGATACTCAACGATTACATCGTTCAGCATTTTACCCAAGCCAGCCTATTTTTCTTGCTTGGTTATATTGTGATGACCGCCCTGTCCTTACCGGGAGCGGCAGTGGCGAGCTTATTGGGCGCCGCATTATTTGGGTTTTGGTGGGGGCTGGTTCTGATCTCTTTCGCCAGCTCTATTGGTGCCACCCTCGCCTTTTTAGTCAGTCGTTTTTTGCTCCAAGACTGGGTACAAAATCGCTTCGGTCAAAAATTAGAGGCCATTAACCGTGGCATTGAAAAAGATGGCCGCTTTTATCTGCTCACGCTACGCCTCATTCCCATTTTTCCCTTTTTCTTAATTAATCTAGTGATGGGGTTAACGCCCTTAAAAACGCGCACCTTCTACTGGGTCAGTCAGCTAGGCATGCTACCGGGGACAGCTGTGTACGTGAATGCAGGGACTCAACTCGCCCAAATCGACTCACTTGGTGATGTGGTGTCGCCTTCGGTGCTTGGATCGCTCGCATTACTCGGCCTGTTCCCGCTGCTAGCAAAATGGATCATGGCGTGGGTCACGCGTCGTGAACGCTATCAAGGTTGGCGCAAACCCCATCAGTTTGACCGCAATATGGTGGTAATTGGTGCCGGCGCAGGCGGACTGGTATCGAGTTATATCGCGGCAGTGGTGAAAGCAAAAGTCACGCTAGTTGAAAAAGGTTCGATGGGGGGTGATTGCCTAAACACCGGGTGTGTCCCTTCTAAAGCACTGATACGCGCAGCGAAAACCATGCGAGAAATCGGCAAGGCCAAGAACTTTGGCATTCATACCCAAGCGCCAGTCGTTGATTTTCCAGCGGTGATGGCGCGGGTAAAACAGGTGATTGCCCACATTGAGCCCCATGATTCGGTCGAGCGTTACACTAAGCTCGGCGTGGAGTGCGTGCAAGGCGAAGCACACATCGTCTCGCCATGGGAAGTCGAGGTGAATGGCGAACGCCTCACTACCCGCAACATCGTGATTGCGACCGGCGCACGCCCCATGCTCCCTCCCATTCCCGGTTTGGCTGAGGTGACACATTACACCTCAGATACGATTTGGTCACTGACTGAACTGCCACCACGGTTGTTGGTGTTAGGCGGTGGTCCCATTGGCGCAGAACTGGCACAAAGTTTTGCGTGTTTAGGCAGCCAAGTCACGCTGGCTGAAATGGCGGATCAATTATTAAGCCGTGAAGATAAAGACGCTGCCCACTTGGTTGAGCAGGCCTTAGAATGTGACGGCGTCAAGGTTTTAACACAGCACAAGGTCAAAGCATTTGAACAGCGTGGCAATGAGCAAATCGCCTTACTCGACGGCCCTGACGGTGAGAAAACCGTCACATTTGATGCGGTGCTGGTCGCGTTAGGACGCAGCGCCAACACCAAAGGCTTTGGTCTCGAAAAGCTCGATATTCCAGTGACCGAGCGTGGCACCATTCAGGTCAATGACTATTTACAAACTAATTACCCCAATATCTATGCAGTGGGTGATGTGGCAGGGCCCTTTCAGTTGACCCATGCCAGTGCCCATCAAGCGTGGTATGCCGCGGTCAATGCGTTATTTGGCCAATTTAAGCGTTTTAAAGCGGATTACTCGGTGATGCCAGCGGCAACATACACTTCCCCAGAAGTTGCACGTGTTGGGCTTAATGAAAAAGAAGCCAAAGCCAACCAACAAGACGTCGAAGTGACCTATTACGGCATTGATGACCTGGATCGCGCCATCGCCGATGGCAATGATCATGGCTTTATTAAAGTACTGACACCAAAGGGAAAAGACACCATACTGGGGGTGACGATAGTGGGAGAACATGCCGGCGATTTATTGGCCGAGTTCACCTTAGCGATGCGCCATGGCTTGGGGCTGAACAAAATACTCGGCACCGTGCACCCTTATCCCACCATGAGTGAAGCGGTTAAATATACGGCGGGTATGTGGAAACAGGCGCATGCACCGGAGAAACTCCTACGGTGGGTCGAAAAATATCAACGCTGGATGCGTCACTAATCGATAAGGAAGCGCAATGAAACAATGGATAGCGGCCCTAACGCTCGCAATCACTAGTGGCTATGCCTTGGCCACTCCCGCTGAACAGGATTGGGCACAAGTCGAACAAGACGCGAACGGGCAAACCGTATATTTCAATGCCTGGGGTGGCAATCAGCAAATCAATGCTTATCTTCGTTGGGCTGGGCGTGAACTCCAACGTGAATACGGTGTGACCCTCAAACACGTTAAAGTGGCTGATATTGCAGAAACAGTGAATCGTTTATTGGCTGAAAAAACGGCGGGAAAAGATACCAGCGGCAGTGTCGATATGGTCTGGATTAATGGCGAGAACTTCAAATCGATGAAGGAAAACGGGTTACTTGAAGGCCCCTTTGTCGAGGCGCTGCCTAACTGGCAAATTGTTGATAAAACCTTGCCCGTGACAGAAGACTTTACTGAACCCACCAAAGGCTTGGAAGCACCATGGGGGGTCGGGCAACTGGTGTTTATTCACGATAAAAAAACACTCGCCAATCCTCCAAGCTCTTTTGCTGAATTGTTACAGCTCGCAAAAGCTAATCCCGGTCGGATCAGTTATCCGAAACCGCCCGAATTTCATGGCACCAGCTTTTTAAAAGCGGCACTGCTTGAGCTGACAAACAACCAACAGGCGCTGTATCAGCCTGTCGACGATGCAGACTTTGAGACCATAACTGCACCGCTATGGGACTACCTTGATGCACTGCACCCAGTCGCTTGGCGTAATGGGGAGCAATTTCCCTCAGGCAGCGCACACACCATGCAGCTTGTCGATGACGGTGCGCTGTTAATCGGGATCGCTTTTAATCCCAATGCGGCAAAATCCGCCATCGCCTCAGGGACGTTAGCGCCAACGGCACGCGCCTTTGCGTTTGAGCAGGGGGCTTTATCTAATATCCATTTTCTGGCGATCCCCTACAATGCCAATGCAAAAGCCGGCGCCAAGATAGCAATCAACTTTTTGATGGGTGAGAAGGCGCAATTGCGCAAAGCTCAGACTGATATTTGGGGCGACCCACCGGTGGTTAAACTGCCTGACACCGCTAAAACGCGCCGTTTTCAGTCCCAGCCAGAGCCGCATCCCAGTTGGCAAACCGCTCTCGAAAGCGCTTGGCTTAAACGTTACGGACAATAAAAGAGACCGTCATGGCACGTTTGTTGTTTGCCATCACGCTGGCGGTGTGCTGCCTGCCCTTACTTCCTGGGCTGGGAGGCCTGTTAACCAGTGCATTTGCGTTTTTACCTGCTTTGGGGCTAGCTGAAGCCAGTCTCTCGGGTTGGCGTGAACTCATTGCCTGGCCAGGCTTATCTCACTCACTCTGGCTCACACTGCTCTCTGGGCTAGCAAGTAGCTTATTGGCAGTGATGTTGAGCTTCGCTATTTTGCAAGCCACGTGGCAGACGCCCTTTTGGCAACGCATCGCGCGTAGCTTACCCGGTTTACTGGCCCTGCCCCATGTTGCATTTGCTATTGGACTGGTGTTGTTTTTGTCCCCTTCAGGGTGGCTATTTCGCCTGTCTAGCCCATTGACCGGAGACATGCCACCGACTTGGTCACTAATACAGGATCCCTATGTGCTGGGCTTAACCCTAGCCCTCACCCTGAAAGAAACGCCATTTTTGCTTTTAATGAGCCTTTCTGTGCTAAGCCAAATTGATGTGCATCGCTTAACGATGGTCTCTGCCAGCCTCGGCTATGATCGCACCAGTACCTGGATCAAAGTGATTTTTCCACTTTGGTTCGCCAAAATGCGTTTTCCTATTTTTGCCGTGGTGGCCTATAGCCTCTCGGTTGTCGACGTAGCGATGATTTTAGGTCCAAACACGCCACCAACCTTTGCTGTGTTAGTTTGGCAGTGGTTTAACGACCCTGATCTTTCATTACTCCCCCGAGCGTCGGCAGGGGCTTTGGTCCTGTTTTTACTGTGTGCCTTGGTACTCATTGGTTATCGATTTTTCGAATGGTTGATTTGTGAGCGCTTTAATCGTTGGCAATTCACAGGAACACGTCGTGCTTGGTTACCAGGGAGACACCTCTGGTGGCCCGTCGTGATTGTTCCCTTGTTGGTAATCCCGGCTTTGTTCATTTGGTCGTTCGCCTTACGCTGGTCATTTCCCGATTGGCTMCCCAGCCGTTATGGGCTGCGCTTTTGGAATCAAGAGCTTGCTTACGTTGGGGCGTTAATTGGGAATAGTGTTTTACTGGCGTTGATCAGTGCGACAGTCGCCGTCATATTTGCCATGGGCTGCCTTGAGCGCGCGGTTTCTCCTCGTCAAGGAGCACTGCCTAAAGCCGTGATTGCCATTCCTCTTTTGGTACCTCAACTGTCTATTTTGTTTGGGATCCAAGTGGCTGTGTATAGTCTACCGGGACAATGGCATGTACCCGCGACTATTTGGGCGCATATCTTTTTTGCTTTTCCTTATGTTTATTTAGCATTAGATGGCCCGTGGCAACAGTTTGATCAACGACTTATCCAAACGGCTCGCAGTTTAGGCGTCAGTGCGATGGCTGCCTGGCTGCGTATCAAACTTCCCTTGCTGTTACCGGCGATTATTCTCGCCTGGGCAGTGGGCGCCAGTGTGAGCTTAGCCCAATATCTTCCTACGCAATTATTGGGGGCGGGTCGGATCAATACCCTAACAACCGAGGCAGTGAGCTTATCCAGTGGGTTGGATCGACGGATTAGCGGCCTATACGGCCTGATGCAAGCGCTGATCCCCTTACTGGTTTTCGTCCTGGCAACGTTTCTCAGTCGTGTCATGCAACGGCGACTGACACCTCATCAATCGGTTGCGACGCAACCAGGAGCAAATAATCATGACGCTGTGTGTCAATCAACTCAGCATAAACGCGCCTGATCAGTGTTTATTACACGATGTCTCTTTCAGCGTATCGCCTGGCGAGATCCTCACCGTGATGGGGCCGAGTGGCTGCGGAAAATCCAGTCTATTGAGCGTATTGGCGGGACACATCCAACCACCAATACATTACAGCGGCCAACTGACCTTAAATGGTGAGCGTTTTGATCACTTACCGCCGGAGCAGCGCCGTATCGGGATTTTATTTCAAGATGATTTACTCTTCCCGCATCTCAACGTCTGGCAGAACTTGGCCTTTGCACTGCCCTCATCGATGAATAAAAAAGACAAATACAACCATACCCTGGCAGCACTCGACGCAATCCACCTCGCTGCACTTGCTAACTATGCACCGTCGCAACTATCGGGAGGACAACGTGCGCGCATCAGTGTACTACGCGCGTTACTCGCTAAGCCCGATGCGATTTTGTTGGATGAACCGTTCAGTAAGCTTGATAAGCCGCTACGCCGTGATTTTCGCGCCTTTGTGTTTGGACAAATTGAACAAAGGCAAATCCCGGCGGTGATTGTGACCCACGATAGCGAAGATATTGCGCATCCTGATCATCGCCTAGACTGGCCAAGCCCAGAAACGCCCCTCACACCACAGGAGTACCCAGCAAATGCTTGATCGTTATGCGATTGCCGTGATCCGCTGGCCATTGAAACAAGCGGCGGTCCAACTCATTCGGTGGGGAGCCAAACCTGACACGGTGACCTTGAGCGGGTTTTTTATTGGCTTACTGGCGCTGCCCGCTCTGGCGCTTCAAGCCTATGGGCTTGCGCTTAGCTTTATTGTGATTAATCGACTTTTCGATGGCCTTGACGGTGCGATCGCGCGCGAGCAGGGCCTCAGTGATGCGGGAGGCTTTTTGGACATCACACTTGATTTTATTTTCTACGCATCCATTCCGTTTGGCTTTGCGCTCGCGGACCCAGCCAATAATGCGATAGCGGCAAGCTTTTTACTTTTTTGTTTTATGGGCACCGGGGCCAGCTTTTTAGCCTTTGCGACAATGGCAAGCAAGCATCAAATCGACAACCCCGTGTATGCAAACAAATCCTTGTATTACATCGGGGGGATCACCGAAGGCACCGAGACCATTGCCAGCTTTGTTTTGATGTGTCTTTTCCCGTCTTACATGGCGTGGATTGCTTGGGTATTTGGCATCGCGTGCTTAGTCACCGCTTCCAGTCGCGTCTGGGCTGGATACCATACGCTACGTGACATTGAAGGACGCTAGCAACGCTATCTCATGCGCGCTCACGTTATAGCCACTGCTGCTGTAATTGCTCTTTATCACCCAAATAATCGAGCAGCCAGCTTATCGGTGGCGATTCTTTATCTGAACGCCAAGCAATACAACATGGGCTGCTTAAAAGCGGATCCGCAAGCGTTAGCTCCACCAGCTCACCTCGAGCGATAGCCTCTTCGGCCATGTGAGAAGGCATCACACCAATGCCCAAACCGGCCTTAAAACATTGCATGGCACTGTGCCAATTGGGGACGGTAAGACGGCGCTGATTATCCAATAGCCAAGTGGTACGGCGCGGCAAACGGCGCGAGGTGTCCTCTAAACAAATGGCGGGATACGCTGCGAGCTGATCGTTGTCTAGCGGTTGTTCGCACTGCATGAGTGGGTGCGATGGACTGACAACAAACCGCCAACGCAAGGTGCCCATTTCTCGATAACGAAACGCACCACTGACGGGGACGGCGGCGGTCGCACCAATCGCGATATCTGCTCGATCATCGGCGAGTGCATCCCATACGCCATTGAACACTTCCATGGTCAGTAACAGTTCCACATCAGGAAACGCATCATAGAAGTCGCGCACGAGTGTGTTGACACTGTCTTCACGCACCACATTGTCGAGTGCAAGTGAGACACTTTGCACCCATCCATTCGCAACCCGTTGTGTTTGTTGACGAATATTAGCCATCGCTTTCAGCATTTCGCGTGATTGTTCAACAAAGTATTCCCCAGCAGGCGTCAGCTTTACTTGGCGATGAAGACGTTCGAACAGTACCACCGCCAATTTGTCCTCTATTTGCCGCACTGTATAGCTCACCGCACTGGGTACTTTATGGAGCTCTGCGGCCGCGCCTGAAAAGCTGCCTCGGCGCGCGACCACCTCAATCACCTGAAAATCTTGGTAAGAAAACATTCACATCAAATTTTTTGAAAGGTATGTTCAAATCATACCGTTTCACAGCATGAATTGTTAGTCATAAACTGCTCATTACATTAATCTTTGTATCAAGAGATAAAAAATGAACAAACAAGTGCCATTTATCACGCTGTTTTGGCTTGCAGGGCTCAGTATGCTGGGTTTCTTAGCCACCGACATGTATTTGCCCGCTTTTGAGGCCATGCAAATCGATTTTGCGACATCGTCGGCGAATATCGGTTTAACCTTGAGTATCTTTTTGCTTGGCATGGCCTGTGGTCAACTCGTTTATGGCCCCCTTTCCGACCGCATTGGCCGTAAACCTGCACTGTTAATTGGCTTAAGTCTCTATAGCGTTGCGACCGTGGTATGTCTGTTTGCAGATAATATTTATCTGTTACTCGGTGCGCGCCTTGTTCAAGCGTTGGGCGCATGCAGCGCGATTGTGATTTGGCAAGCGGTGGTGATTGATCGCTACGAAGGCAAGTTGGGGCAAAAAATGTTCGCGACCATTATGCCGCTCGTTGCGCTATCGCCGGCATTAGCGCCTCTACTGGGCGCCTATTTACTTCAGCATTTTGATTGGCGCAGTATTTTTGTGGTTTTATTTGCCCTAGGAGTCATTTTTATTGCACTGACTCTACGAGAGAAAGAAAGCTTAACTAAGCCAGCACAAGATACTAAAATTATTGATAAACTTAAGACTGATTATCAGCAAGTTTTTAAATCAAAAAAGTTCATCGGAAATATGCTTATCTTTGCTGGTTGCTCGGCCGCTTTCTTTGCCTATTTGACTGGATCGCCGTTTATCATGTCAGCGATGGGCTACACAGAATCCGATATTGGCCTGAGCTATATTCCACAAACAATCGCGTTTGTTGTCGGCGGATATGCCTGTCGTTATGCACTGAATAAACTGAAAGATCACAGCATCCTTCCTTGGTTACTGAAACTGTTTATCGCCAGTGTGGTGGTGATCTTTTTAATTAGCTGGCGCACTGATGTTACTAATATTTGGGCAATCTTGGGGCCATTCTGCTTTTTGGCGGCGGCCAATGGTGCCATTTATCCACTCGTGGTAAACAGAGCCTTAGAAGATTTTAAATCATGTAGCGCGACGGCCGCGGGCCTGCTCAACTTCTTACAGATGATTATCTGCTTTGTCGCGAGCGCCTTGGTCTCTGCGTTTGCCGCCTCAGGATTGTTCGCGGTCACGACCGTGATGCTATCAACCTGCGCGGTGGTCATTATCGGTTTTGGTTTAGTCTGGCATGCCAACCGTCAAGCGCAGTCGCTAGCAACGGCATAAATGACTCACTCGCTTCTCACAACGTAAAAAGGCGCCATAAAGCGCCTTTTTCTTGTTGATGCTAATTAGTACATCTCTGGGTGATTACGCGGTGTTAAGTTGCACATGGTTTGCTATATTTTTCAGTGAGATCCCTGCCGCTGATAAGCGTGATTGGATCGCCATTAACGCCATATTGTATTCATGACTGTTTTTAAAATCTGCGATCCTTTGCCGATCCGTAAACATCAAACGGATGATCACACTTTGCGGAAAACGTTGATAATTCACCTCATGCGTTAGCCATTCAAAACCATCGACGTGTTTCATGGTCTGCTCACACACCTCAGTCAGTGCTTCGCGGATAGCATTGTCGTATTTTTTATCGGTTTTTCGCATGATTATCTCTTTTTGGTCTTCAGAAGATTGTTTGTCGCCATCAGATTATCCAGTTTAATCACTCGAAACTGGCTGCTTAGGATCAGTACGGGCGTGGTCAACAAAAATCAGTTCTTCCGTGGCAAAGCCTCGCTGTTTGGCTTCAGAGATAAAACGTTCTTTGACAGACTCAGGTACGGTCGGTGTGCGAGAGAGCAGCCAAAGATAGTCATGATCAGGGCCTGAAATAAAGGCATACTGGTAGTCATCATCTAACTCAAACACTACATAAGAACCATAGAAAGGCCCAAAGAACGAAACCTTCAGATACGCCGTCTTATCATTTTCAACGAAGTACGCCTTACCCTCTGCTTCTTGCCATTTGCCCTCTTCGCGACTAAAGCCTCGGTTGATTACTTTGACGCCACCGTCTTCACGCAACGAGTAAGTTGCCGTCACATCGGATAAGCCACGCTCAAACGAGTGATCAAGTCTTGCCACTTCGTGCCATGTTCCCAAATAACGGTTGAGGTCAAAATTGGTTACCGGCGTTACATCTTTAGGCATACCAAGGCAGCCGGTTAACATCGTCGATAACAAAAACACGAATCCTAATCTTAATCTTAATCTCATCACTCACTCCTTGCCGGATGGCACGAATCTAGTGCACCGCCAAACTGGCCATGGCGGCGGCCCTATCTTTAAACTGGATTTTTCCCACACAGCATTGACCCAGCTGCGCATAGTGCGCTTGGATACGTTCCACGAGCTGAACAAGCGGCATGGTTTGCCCGCTTGGCTGCCAGTGCAGACCACCGTTTTGGCTTAGCCAGCAAACGCCTTGGCTATCCACCAGCCGATCGTCTTCCGTGATCACGTTTTCACTCAGTGCTTCAAGCGACGCCAGATCGGAGGCAAACGAGAGTTCGTCATCGCCGTGCCAAATCAGGAGCGCTGGATAGTCAAGAAACGCATTCATTGCTTGGGCTTAAACATCGCCAAATTGAGTTCAATAGACGGACCCATCCAACCAACATGGTCAGTATGATCAATGTAGTCATCGCCCGTCACGCCATGCAAAAACACGGTTAAATCACCCCGATGCGCCTCAAGCCACGCCATCACCTCATCGAACGCAGTGTTGTCAAAGGCGATCTGAAAACTCCACTTGGGGTGTGGGCCGACGCATTTGCGATGAAAACGGCCAAGGTCAATAGGCAGTGACGATGCAGCGACCGCTTGATAGATAACATCCGCCTGCGCTTCGGTGTCGGCTTCGTAGTAGACATGGGCGTGGTAAGCCTGGTGAACATTGGCAAAAGAGTGATTAGAAGACATAAGCATCATTTGATTGAATACAATGGAATTGAGAATAGTTTACGTGAAACCAAGGGAAAGAAATAGTGACGAACGGTGTGGCTATTCAATCACGACGTTGATCAACACAGCATCACGTCATGATAATAAGAAAAAGCGGCCGAAGCCGCTTACAAAGGAAACCACTATTTCGTTACGGTTACTTAGTTCACTACTGAACTATCAATGTTTCCTGCATTGAGTGAACCCGCAGCACCAAACTCAACCGCCTGGCCGATCATTTCAGCGTGCACGGCTTGCTCAGCAACTGCCTCCGATTGCGGGAAGATAAAGGTGCTATGGCTCGCATTGTCCCCTTTAAAGGTGACAAAAGAACTGCTTCCTGCCTGTACAGGCGAGCCCGTATCCACTGCTTCGCTAGGCACTTTACCAAGGAATTTTCTCGCTAATGGCTCAGAGCCAGCGAAATTATCAACAACGCCCGGAACCGTATAGGCGACGTCGTTCGGTACCGTGTCATCCCCATCGACTTGTTGCATATAAATCGGCGTGGTGCTTCCATCAATAAAGGTTGCATTCGTATAGGGATCGACGGTATCGAGTAGCGTCTGTGCGGCATAATTAAATTGCTGCACCACACCATTCACTTCCGCTTGTGCGCTCTCTGAGCCGTTTGCCTCAAAAGTTTTGTAGCAGATAACATTATTTTCTGCGCTATTATCGAGCGTACAATTGTTACCGGCAAAGGTCTGATAAGCGGTACTGCCTTTAAAAGCAACACTGTGCTTAATCAAAGGGCCAAACGAGTCCGACCCGAGCAGCAAGTTAGCAATTTGCCCCCCAGAGTTCGCCACGCTCAATGCAGAGAATTTATAAAGTGCATCGACTTCGTTGCTGTTTGCACGGTTAGACGCCGAAAACGCAGTAGTACCAACAATACCGCCCAGCGAATGACCTAACAAGCGTGGTGCCGAAGTAGCAAAAGACGATATCGTCGCTAATGGCGGCCCCGCGAATCCTCCCGCCAATTCGGTGCGGGTCAAAGCTGCGCGCACACCCATTAGATCCAGCGCACTCTGACGTACATTGTCACGCGCCACGGCTAGGTTATTGAGGTTCAAGTACGCTGTCACATCGACATTGGCAGAGCGTTCAGCATCCAAACTACGCTGACCATGGAGCGGTAAATCAATCGCCATCACCGCTTGGCCTGCATTGGTAAAGTTAGGCGCAAAGAAGTACGCATTTTCTTTTGCCGAGCCAATGCCGTGCTGATAAACCGTTAGTTTGGTATTACTATCAACCGTTGCTGGGGTAAACAGCAAGAAGGGCACCTCTTGCACCGATTTAATCTGCGGCACAGGGCTGTAACGGGTAATAATGCGCTCAGGGTCTAATTGACTGCCGTTGGCTTTAGTCAAGGTCACCCCAGCCAATTTGAAGAGCTCTTCGGTAATTAACGCCTTATCATCTCCACTTAGTGCCTCTATATCGACACCGGCGTCAGTCAACTGAGCGGTGATGGTCGCTTTTTGCTCAGGGTCTTGCAGGGCATTCAACACCTTCGCCAAGCTGGGGGTGGCCGACTCAAACGGTTGGCTATTCCAGTTGCTATCGGTTTCCAAATAGTAAGGAAGCTTTATGGTGCCTTTGCTCACCTCAACATTGACGCCGTTAAACGTTGTCTTGAGCGTCCCCTTAATATTATTGGCATCATTAGGATCAAAGTACTGGGTAAACTGGGCATCAGCGTCCAATGCCGTGTCATAGTCCTGAGTACTGGTAATATCGATGGTGTAGGCATCCGATAAATCGGCATTATTAGGGTTGGCACCAGCCTCCCATACTTCATCAAGGTTCCCTTGAGCCGAAGTCAAGGCTTTCGCCGTCGCTAGCTTGGTGTAGTTTAAGCTGTCACCCACCGATTGGGTGGAGAACCAGGTGGAGTAGACGATTTTGGTCGGATCAACACCTTCTGCGTCAGCGACCAATTTTTCAACTCCCTGAATCACGGCTGCCGGTTGCTCCAATGGTGTATCTGTATATGCATTACTCGCTGACTTTAATCCTGCATAGCTTGCTGAGGTACCGACGGGATTGTCATTTATATCGGTCAGCTCATCGGTAATCACCACAATGTACTCACTGCCCGGCGCTAAGTCGCTAGTGGGTAATATCGTCAGTGTGTCTGTCGCCGCACTGGTGATAGCATTGAAATCGCTACCGAGCGTTAGCACCTTTTCTGGCAGCGGATTCTCCCCAGTCAGCGATTCAGTTAGCTTCACCAGATAGACACCGCCAGAGACAGAACCATCAGCTAACCCTGCACCTTTAAAGTTAAACACCAGCGGCATGGTGGTCGACCAACCATCCATGGTATTCATCGCCGCACGCGGATTACTTAATGTGCTGTCACTGCCAGTGGGTAAATTTAAAGTGCCGTCGTTTGGGTTCATTAATAAAAAGGTGGGCACCGGGACAGATTGACTCTCCCCACGCAACGTAAAATCAATTTTAGTGTCGCGTTCGAGTAAAGCTTGCACACCAGCATTGAAATCCGGCTGAGTCGAGCTGGACGTCTCATCCCCACAGCCTGCCAATAAAAGCGCAGCAGCCACTATCGATAACGAAAAAGAATGCTTTAACATGAATGGGCTCCCATTTTAAAAGGTATAGTTGAGTTGCACTGCGCTTAAATACGCATCGCCTTTCGATGAAATATCTACAGGACCGCTGCCTTTGCTCGTCTCTGTAAAATTCCCATCACGGCTTCTAATCCAGGTGATCGCCGCATCAATGGTTAAGTCGGCATTGTATTGGTAAGTAAAACCGGTGGAGTACCAATAACGGTCCGAGTCGGGAATACTCAAGGTCGCTTTACCCGCTTTTTCATCAAAGGCGACCCCTGCGCGACCTGTCCACGCATCATTAAACTGATAGGTACCGCCGAGTGAAAGGCGTACGTTATCTTTATATTGCTCATCTTTATAAAAGCATTGATTCGGTGTACCGTCGTTACACTGACTGGACGTTGCTTTTAGCTCTTTAAATGCCCGCCAGCCCGTGCGTTTCCAGCTGTAATGCATGGCAAAGTCATCGGTTAACTGATGAAACCCTGATACTTCATAAATTTCCGGTAAGTCGAGCTCTAGATCACCCTTCCCCTTCGACGGTGAAGAGATCCCTGTGTCAAAAGTATTGAGATCACCGTCTTCAAATTCAAGTGCCACCTCAGAGCGGTAGCCAAATCCAATGCGATGATCATCATTAAAGTGATAAGTGGTGCCGACATTAAAGCCATAGCCAACTGCATCGCCTTTTAACGACAATAAAGTGTCGCTACGGCTACCCCCGAAGATGTTAGGATCAGCTGTGCCACCTTTAAATCGGGTGAGCTCTGCTTTGGCGTAGACCAAGCTTAACCCTGCGCCGATACTCCAATGGTCGTTCACTTGATAAGCAAGTGCAGGGTTTAGGTTCGTGGTCAGCAAGTCCGTTTCCCCGGCAATATCACCAACCTTCAGATCGTTGGGATATTCGGTTGCCACGCCATAGGTGGTATATAAGCCAACACCCCATGACCATTTATCGGTTTGCGGTGATACATAATAAAACGCAGGCACCACTTTCACTGGTGCAACGTCTTTGGCTTCTTCGTTATTGGTTTTATCTTTGATTCGAATATGGGGATCAACAATATGAATCGCACCGGAAACTTGGCGCTTTTCTAATAACATCATATTGGCGGGGTTGCGGGCGAGAGTGGATGCGTTATCAGCAATGGCGGCTTCGCCAGAATAAGCACGTCCAAGGCCAGTTGCTGAATGTTCAGCGACCTGAAACCCTGCCCCATGAGCTTGAGTCGCGGCGATGATGCCAACCGCAATCGTTGAGAGCTGCTTCTTGTTCACTAGTCGGACCTCCGAGGTCTCTTGTTTAGTATGAGATTTGAATGTTATTTACGTGTAAACAAATTGTCAAATTATTGAATTACCTAGAACAATGACAAGGCTGGGGATTTTAGGGCGTGGATCACAAAGTAAAAGTGGTTATTAATTGGTAAGACCAGCATGCTTAAATTGCACATTATCGACGCATATATCGCCTAAAACCCCATCAATTTTCGGTATTTTCAAGGCGTAAATAAGCGTAGACTCAACGGCAGAAGGATAAAGTTCGATAACACAATGACCAAGGAGTCATCATGATTCAGCAAGGACAACCTCTACCCAGCGCTACACTCAGCGAACTCACCGCTGAAGGAATGCAAACCCACGACATCCCTGCCCTTTTCGCCAACAAAAAGGTTGTGCTATTCGCGGTGCCGGGGGCCTTTACCCCAACTTGTTCAGAGTCGCACTTACCGGGTTTTGTGGTGAAAGCGGATGAGATTAAAGCAAAAGGCGTCGATATGATTGCCTGCGTATCGGTTAACGATGCCTTTGTGATGCAGGCTTGGGGCGAGGCACAAAATGCCAATCAGATTCATATGCTGGCCGACGGTGATGCGAGCTTTACCAAAGCGCTAGGACTAGAAATGGATTCAGGTAAGTTTGGCGGCGTTCGCTCACAGCGCTATGCCATGATCATTGAAAATGGCACCGTCACCCAGCTTAATGTTGAGCCGCCGAAAAGCTTTGACGTTTCCAGTGCTGAGGCCGTACTCAAGCAGCTATAGGTTTGCCAGATGTTAGGCGATAACTCGCCCAATTGACGGCATGAACGTGATTTAATAAGCGGTGACGGGATGACGTCACCGCTTTTTTATTACACTGACTTTTCACTCACGTTACGACGCAGTACATACTTTTGTACTTTTCCTGTCGAGGTTTTCGGGAGTGTTGTAAAGATCACTTTTTTAGGCGATTTGAAGTGGGCTATTTGGTCACGACAGAAGGCGATGACGTCTTCTTCGGTTAACGCAGATGCCTCGGTGGTTTTTACAAACGCACAGGGAACCTCACCCCATTTTTCATCGGGCATCGCTATCACCGCCACTTCATCAATCTCGGAGTGACGATACAAGACATCTTCAATTTCAATGCTGGAAATATTCTCTCCACCACTAATAATGATATCTTTCAGTCTATCTTTAATTTCGATGTAATTATCGGCATGCCACACCGCTAAATCGCCCGTTCTAAACCAGCCGTTACTCATGGCGTCTTCCGTCGCGCTCGGATTCTTTAGGTAGCCTTTCATCACGATATTACCGCGAACAAAAATCTCACCCAGCGTGCCACCATCTTTTGCAACCGGTTTAAACGTCACCGGATCGGCAACCATCAGTCCGCCTTGCATGGGGGCGCGCACGCCTTGACGCGCCTTCATCCGCGCTTTTTCTTGTTGAGAGAGGTGATCCCAATGATGCTGCCAATCACACACCACGCAAGGACCGTAGGTTTCAGTCAAGCCATAAACATGGGTGACGGCAATGCCCATCGCTTCCATGCCCTCAATCACAGACGCTGGAGGTGCCGCCCCTGCGGTCATGACCTTGATGGTATGGTTAATGCCGGATTTTAACTCAGCATCAGCACTGTTAATCATATTGAGGACAATCGGCGCCCCGCAGAAATGAGTGACTTTGTGGGTTTTTATCGCATCAAAGATAGGCTCGGCCCGCACATGCCGTAGGCTGACACTGACCCCCGCCGTTGCAGCCACCGTCCATGGGAAACACCAACCATTACAGTGGAACATGGGTAGCGTCCAAAGATAGACAGGATGCGCATCCATATTCCAAGACAACACATTACTCACCGCATTCAGATGGGCGCCACGATGATGATAGACCACCCCTTTGGGGTTGCCGGTGGTCCCTGAGGTGTAATTGAGAGAGATGGCTTGCCATTCATCGTCTGGCAATGCGTACTGATAATCGCCATCCCCTTTTACTAAAAAGGTTTCGTAGGTAGTTTCACTGATGCATTCGCCATGCGGATACAAGGGATCATCAATCGCAATCACTAACGGACGGTGTTTAATCATCTTTAACGCCCGCTTAGCCACTTCCGTCATTTCCTTGTCGACGATAAACACTTTGCTTTCCGCGTGTTCGAGGATAAAGGCGACGGTTTCCGCTTCTAACCGGGTATTAATGGTATTGAGTACGGCACCTGTCATCGGCACACTAAAATGCAACTCAAAGACTTCAGGCAGATTGGGAGCCATCACCGATACCGTATCACCTAGCCCAATGCCGGCTTGAGTCAATGCCGAGGCAAATTGACGACATCGCTGATCCACTTGCTGCCAACTCCAACATAAATGGCCATGAACGCTGGCCGGATAATCTGGATAGACGCTGGCGGCCCGCTCAAGGAAAGAAAGCGGGCTCAGTGTTTGATAATTGGCTGGACTTTTGTCCAAGCCAAGCTCATAGATGTTACTGGCTGACATAACGCACTCCTTGCTGACTTTGTCTAGATAACTAGATCACGTTAGCATGTCATCGCGCATGCGCTATTCAACTTAAGTCGATATGGCGGCGACAACACAAAAAGGCCCAGCCAATCCTCGTAGGCTACTCCTATCAAAATTCTTATTTCTTTGCGTTCACCGCACTCACACCTTGCCAATCTTCTAACTCTTGTTCGGGGTGCTCGGTTCTAAATTGCTGATACAGCGCAATGCCCAGCGGATCTTCTAGCACATCGACCGTCATGCCTTTCTCTTGCAGCATCGTCTCGTTACCGCTTGCACTGGTCACATTCCCTACCACCACTCGCGCGAAACCACGCATAAAGATTAATGTGGCGCAAACGTCGCAAGGACTTAAACTGGTAAATAAGGTCGTTTGGCTAAAATCGATTCGCCCGGCGTCACGCATTGCAGCTGTTTCGCCATGATTATAAGGATGGTTTTCTTGCACCAGCGTGTTGTGTCCCTTACCCACAATTTGGCGCGTGTGATTATCAATAATCACCGCGCCAATGGGACAGCCGCCTTCTTGTGCACTTTTTTCTGCAAGGCGTACCGCGATCCTCATAAAATCAGTATCTGTTAACTTAGTGCAAAAATGAGCGTCCATCAGTACAGGTAGACTAAGCGTCGGCATATGGGCAATCGCACGCAATGTCGCTTCATCCACGTTGCTATTTGCGTTGAGTAGCATCCGCTTTCTCCTCATTCGTTTGGTTTATGACTCTAGCCTGAACAGCTCCACAAAATCATCAATTTACTCCCAACCAATGAACCAAACAGTGATATGGTTTGTACTATTTAACTTAACGTATCGTTGTAAGGTAAACCGACCTTTATCGTCTGCGTTTTTATGTGCTGACTAAGGTCGGTGATGGATTTTTTTCAGGGACTTTTTATGACAAAGCGTTTAATTCTGATGTTAGTCGCGTGTGCGCTCGTATTTGGTGGGATTTTTGCCTACAAAATGGTAGGTGATCATTTTATGAATCAATTTTTTGACAATATGCCTGCCCCGACGGCGACTGTCACAGCCACCACAGTGTCGACGCACCCATGGCGTGAACAACAAACTACTATTGGTAGTTTTGCCGCGATTAATGAAACTCAGTTGACCACCGAAGCAAACGGCATTGTCGATGATATTTTCTTTGATAATGCGACCCCAGTAAAAAAAGGGCAACGGCTGCTGACACTCGATGCCAGTGTTGATCAAGCAGAGTTGCGCCGACTCGAATCTGTAGCTGAACYAGCACAATTAGAGATGCGACGTTACCAACGCCTTTACAGAGACAAAAACGTATCAGAGTCGGAACTCAAACGTAAAGAAAGTGAGGCTAAACAAGCAAATGCAGCAGTTGATAGCCAACAAGCGCGCATTGCACAAAAGTCGCTAACCGCCCCTTTCGATGGCATTATTGGCATTCGTAAAGTCAGTCTTGGTCAATTAATTGCCCCAGGTTCAGTGGTCGCAACCCTGACCTCAGTGAATCCGATTCATCTTAATTTTACCCTGCCCGAGCAACAGCTTAGTACCCTGCAAGATGGCCAAACAGTCTCAGCAACTATCACGGCGCGACCTGAACAAACGTTTACTGGCACAGTCACCGCTATTTCTCCTGTCGTTACCCAATCGAGCCGCAGTGTCGACATTCAGGCCACCTTTGACAATCCAGACGCCATTTTACGCTCGGGCATGTTTGCACGCGTGAGTCTTGATCAAGGTGAAGAAACGCAAAATGTCTTACTGGCGCCACAAACCGCGATTCAATTTAACCCCTATGGCAACGCCGTTTTCGTGATCCAAGAACATGATGATGCACTGAGGGTGCAACAGCGTTTTGTTCAAACCGGCGCACGCCGCGGTGACATGATTGTGATAGAGGATGGCCTGGAAAGCGGCGATCGCATCGTGACTTCCGGACTGCTCAAGCTGCGCAACGGCAGTAACGTGACGATCAGTGATAATCCGCGTGTTCAGCCCAGCGAAGATCTTGATCCCAACGTTGTGAATCAATAGGAGCTATTCGATGCGATTTACCGACGTATTTATCAAGAAACCCGTGTTGGCGTCCGTCGTTAGCCTGTTCATTATCTTGCTAGGTTTACGCGCCATTACCGACATGAATGTGCGCCAGTTCCCGGAAATTAAGAATGCGGTGATCAGCGTGTCGACCACCTATATCGGGGCCGATGCTGATTTGATTCAAGGCTTTATCACCACACCGCTGGAGCGTGAAATTGCCGCATCAGAAGGGATTGATTACTTGGTTTCGACGTCGACGGCAGGCGTCAGCACTATCGAGGCCTATTTGCGTCTTGATTACGACCCTAATGAAGCACTCACGCAAATTGCTGCACAGGTCAACAAGGTACGGTCTGAGCTGCCTGAAGATGCGCGTGAACCCGTGGTCACCTTGCAAGTCGGTGAAACTGTGGCGGCGATGTATCTCGCCTTTTACTCTGAGGTACTCAGTGATAACCAAATTACCGACTACTTGGCGCGTGTGGTTGAGCCGCAACTTTCTACGATTCCCGGCGTACAACGCGCCAATGTACTCGGTGCTAGCAGCTTTGCGATGCGGGTTTGGCTCGATTCGGTCAAGCTCGCTGCATACGATCTTACCGGCACGGATGTCGTTGCTGCACTGCGCAATAATAATGTTCTGGCAACGCTTGGACGCACCAAAGGCCAAGATGTCGCGATAGATTTAAACGCTGCCACAGACATTCATGACGTCAGACAATTTGAAGATCTGGTGATCAGCAGCGATGGCCAATCGGTAGTACGTTTAGAGGATGTCGCGACGGTTGAATTAGGTGCAGAAAGTTATCAAACGTCCGTTAACTTTAACGGATTAGACGCCACCTTTATCGGCATTGAAGTGTCCCCGGATGCCAATGCCCTTGATGTTATTGAATCAGTCAATGAGGTTTGGGACGCGGATATTATCCCCCAACTACCGCAAGGCTTATC
This sequence comes from Salinivibrio sp. IB643, assembly GCF_001996105.1. Taxonomy (NCBI): domain Bacteria; kingdom Pseudomonadati; phylum Pseudomonadota; class Gammaproteobacteria; order Vibrionales; family Vibrionaceae; genus Salinivibrio; species Salinivibrio sp. IB643. Next base: position 27,696 of record NZ_MUFF01000011.1, on the reverse strand, counting down.
AGCCTATATCGCTTATGATTCCACCGAGTATATTGATAATGCCATTGATGAAGTGGTGATATCGATTATTCTCGCCCTAGCGATCGTGGTCTTCGTTATTTATGGCTTTTTAGGATCATTGCGCTCGGTGATTATTCCGGCGGTCGCCATTCCGGTGTCATTAATCGGCACCTTCTTCTTGATGTTTCTATTAGGCTTTTCCATCAACCTGCTCACCTTGTTGGCAATGGTTCTCGCGATTGGCGTGGTGGTCGATGATGCGATTATCATGCTGGAGAATGTCCACCGCCATATTGAAGAAGGAAAGAGTCGAACAGAGGCCGCTATTGAGGGGGCGCGTGAGCTAGCTTGGCCGATTATTACCATGTCGACGACCCTAGTAGCGGTATTCTTGCCCATTGGCTTTGTCGGGGGGTTAACCGGTGTCTTGTTTGTCGAATTTGCGTTTACCCTCGCCGCCTCGGTGATTTTGTCGGGAGTGGTCGCACTAACACTTTCACCGATGATGTGTGCCTATGTACTCAAACCTTATCAAGCCGATAAAGCGGCGAAAGAGAATTCTCTTGAACATTGGTTAGATAAACAATTTGATCGTTTATACCGTCGCTATAAACGTACCCTACATAGTTTGCTAAATACTAACGGCGTTGTGCTTACTTTTGGCGCAATTGTGTTGGTATCCTGCTACTTTTTGTTTATCACCAGTCCCTCTGAATTAGAACCGGCAGAGGATCAAGGGTTCGTCTTCTCTATTTTGGAGGCCGATAGCCAAACCACACTGGACGCGCTATCTGCCAGCACAGACGAGTTAAACCGGCTCATTGATGATGTGCCAGAAATTGATAATGTCTTTATTATTAATGGATCAGGCGGCACCAATAATGCCATCGCTGGTATTGTGCTTGCCCCTTGGGATGAGCGTGAGCGCAGTACCCAAGCCATCTTAGAAAACGAGATTCAGCCCTTTATGGAGAGCCAGCCAGGCTTAAGTAGCTTTGCATTGGTGCCACCTTCATTACCGTCTCCAGGCGGAGGGACTCCGGTCGAGTTTATTATTGGCTCAACCCAGCCTTATGAAGCCATCAATGAAGTCGCTAATAATATCGTTGGTAAAGCGATGCAAAGTGGGCGATTTATCTTTGTGGATACCGATCTAAGTATCGACCGTCCAAAGCAAACGGTCAACATCGACCGTGAAAAGGCCGCCTTGATGGGTGTGAGCATGCAACAGCTCGCGGCCGACATGGGCTCACTGTTATCCGGCGCCGACGCTGGACGGTTTTCACTGGATAACCGCTCATACCGTGTAATCCCACAAGTCGCGCGTAGTGAGCGTCTTACGCCAGATCAACTGCGTCAGTTTTATACCCGCAACCAAGAAGGTGAGCTGATCCAACTTTCGACCTTAGTGACCTTGGAAGAAAGCGTTCAGCCACAAGCGCTGCGAGGCTTTCAACAACTCAATGCGGTTAAAATCTCGGGCGTCCCACGTCCAGGTGTCCCCTTAGGCGAGGCGCTAGGTGTATTACAAGAGATCGCCGCGACCGAATTACCGGCTGGATTCAGTGTCGATTATGCAGGGCAATCGCGGCAATTTATGAGCGAAGGCCAACAACTGGTGGTCACCTTCTTCTTTGCCCTGGTGGTGATTTTCTTAATCTTGGCGGCGCAGTTTGAGTCGTTTAAAAACGCGATCATTATTTTGGTCACGGTCCCCATGAGTGTGTGTGGGGCGTTGATATTTATCAGCCTTGGTTTTACCACGCTGAATATCTATACCCAAGTCGGTTTGCTCACCTTGGTGGGGCTAATTGCTAAACATGGTATCTTAATCGTCGAGTTCGCCAATCAGTTACAGCAAGATGGGCGCACGAAACGCGAGGCGATTGAAGAAGCGACAGCGATCCGTTTACGCCCTATCTTGATGACAACGGCCGCGACGGTTCTCGCCATGATCCCGCTCTTGATTGCCTCAGGAGCCGGTGCAGGCGCGCGTTTTGCCATGGGGTTAGTGATTGCTAGTGGGATGACATTGGGCACCTTGTTTACCCTGTTCGTGGTACCCGCGATGTACTTGTTCTTAGCCAAAGCGATTACGCCGACGCCAACTGAACATATGGTGTCAACGGAAACAAACCACGACGCCTAACCTTCCCACATCAGGCCACAGCGCAAAACACTGTGGCCTGATTTTATTATCCAACAAACCGCGCGAGCACGAACTCCACCAGCAACCGCACTCGCAGCGGCACGTGCTCCCGATCGCGATACAACAAAAACAGCGTTCGTGCTTGGCTCCGCCATGATGGCAACACCCGTTGTAGCGCTCCTTGTTCAATCAACGGTAATGCGGAGTAGTCAGGAATGTAGCCCATCCCAAAGCCTGCCTGCACGGCATGGGTCAGCATTTGAATTTCGTCAACTTCAGCCCGAATACCCGTCGTGGCTTGATAGTCATAAGCCTCACCGGTTGTGTCGTGCTCTAGCTGCCAAACGGTCATTGGGTGACAAAGCACGACAGGTTTGCCCACCAGCTCTTTTGGTGATTGAAGCTGACCATAATCACTACCTGGACTCGCGCAGACAATAAAGTGAATATCGGTTAATGGCCGTGCGATCCAATCTTCCACGACCGGATTACCGACCCGAAACACCACATCCATTCCTTCGCCTTCAATATCAACCAGTGTGTTAGAAAAACTCAGATCAAGCTGAATCTCTGGGTAGGCGCGCATAAAATCAAACAAAACAGCGCGTAAAAACTGTTTACCGGCATTAATAGGGGCGCTAACACGGATCTTACCTTTAGGATGCTGCTTTTCGCTCAAGAGTTCATCACTGACCGCATTCAGCTCATCAAAAAGACTCGCAGCGCGTTCGAAATAGCGATGACCCGTTTGCGTAAGCGAGATACGATGGGCATCACGATTGAGTAACCGCAAGGCCAGATCCTGCTCAAGTTGACGAATTCGCCGGCTTAAGGTCGATTGAGGCATCGATAGCTGTTGCGCTGCGGCTTTAAAGCTGCCTAACTGGGCAACAGTACAAAAGTAACGCAAATCGTCTAGCGAATAGTTAAGTTTCATTATTGGCATTTACCGTTCTGATATTGCCGGTTTATTCAAATTTTGAAACTTATACACTAGCGTACATCGTTTAATAAGTCAGGTATTGATATGAATACAACGTCGATTTGGAAAGCCATCGCCCTACTCATTTTATGTGCGTTTTTTTGGGGCAGCACCTTTCCCATCGGTAAGGATGCTTTGAATGAGGTCAGTGCACTCACGCTTGTTTTTTGGCGATTTGGGATCGCGGCCATTTGTCTGGGTCTGTACCTCAAAGCAACCCGAGCCAAGATCCCCCCTCTCAGTGGCAAACAATGGCTATGGGCAACTACCGTCAGTGCTGTAGGCATTGGAGGGTTAAATCTTTGCTTGTTTACCGGGCTTGAATATACCCAAGCCACCAACGGCTCATTAATTATGGCGCTCAGCCCGTTAGTCACCTCTTTCATTGCCTGCGTAGCAATACGCGCACTTCCGCGCAAAGGGCAAGTTTTCAGTTTGGTGGTCAGTTTATCGGGGGTATTATTGGTGATCACCGACGGACAGTGGGGTGTTTTACGCAACCTCAACTTTAATCAAGGCGATCAGATGATTTTCACCGGTATGTTCGCGTGGAGTGCCTATACCTTTTTCAGCCAAGGGATTGGTCGTTGGATGCCTGTCATCCCCTATACCTTTTTGGGTATGCTCAGTGGCGCCACGGTCATCGGCGTGATGTGTGCGATGACACCTAATGTACATCCCTTTGGTGAGGTGATAACCGCCAGCCCAATCACGGTTTCAGAGTTACTTTATATCGGTGTGCTAGGCACCGTCGCGGGCTATTTGCTCTGGCTTAACGGTGTACGCCACCTTGGCTCAGCCAATGCGGCCCTATTCTTTAACTTTGTACCGGTGTTTGCAGTACTCACCGCGTTCTTGATGGGACAAGCGGTCAGCCAAATCCAAGTTTTAGGGATTGCGATTGTTGTTGCCGGCTTGCTGTTGCCTCGCTTACCCCATCCTGGTCGCTGGCGACTTGCGCTGTCACGCTCAGCTTAAACGCCATTAAATAAAGCAATAGCCTTTGCCGTGGTCGGTTTGCAAGCGCTCAGGCGGCAGTCCAGCGTCAGCGAGTTTTTTCCGAACACGGCTTAAATGCATATCGAGGCTGCGATCATCAGGCGTAAACGTTTTTTTAAGCACCTGACGATAAAGGAGTGACTTACTCAACGTAGTATCTTTATGCTGCGCAAGAAGCCACAAGAGTTCGAATTGTATGGGTGTTAATTTGACCGCTTGGTCATCCACTCTGACTTGGTGTGTGTCTTGGTGCATCCAGAGATTATCAACTTGCAGCTGGCCTGATGACTCTTTGATCACCACCATGGCATGGCGACGATGCATCGCAATCGCGGTGCGCAGCATACACTCATCAATATCAATAGGGACAGATAGCACATCTTCCGCCCCGGCATTCAGCGCGGCCACGCGATCAGCCGCCGCTTGACTTGCCATTAAAGCAATAAACGGGCACTGCTCGCTCAACCAGCGCAAGGTTGTCATTTGCGCCTCTCCCTCAGGCACCCAGCTAATCAATTGCACAGCATCCCAATCGGGCATTGGATCATCAGGGCCAATCACAGTCACATCGCAGCCGTGATCTCGCAGCCGAGCTTCGAGTAGCGCGATAAATGACTGGTCTTCTGGGCCGCGCACGACAATGGCGGGCTTAGTTTTGGAGAAAAACGCTTGGTGCATCAGTGGTCCTATCTAAACGTTCACGTCACATTAATGGCTGAACCCTATTTATCGTCATTGTCACTCAAAAAAGGATTCGCCAAGCTATTCATTGTCTTACAGTATCAGCCTGTAAAGCAAACGGGTTTACGTCGACTTCAGCGTTTTCGATCCCTCATGGCGTGGGAATGATGACAAACTCAGCAGCCGACCACTAAAAGCGATCGACACGATACGGATGCATATCAATATCCGTGTGTTCCTCATCTATCATTTGTCCCAACAATTTTCCGGTCACAGGGCCCAAGGTAAAACCTTGATGACCATGACCGCATGCCAACCACAATCCCTTTTGGTCTGGCGCCGGGCCGATCATGGGCTTCATATCGGGTAGGCAAGGACGCCCACCTTTCCAAGGGCATGCATCAAGACGTTGACCAAGCGGATAAAGCGAACGCGCAACCTGTTCAGCGGCATTAAGTTGGCTCTCATTAACCGGCGCATCCACTGCTGTCAGTTCCGCGCCTGTCGTCAGGCGAACACCAGCACGCATCGGCGCCAAGAGGTACCCGATTTCCGCATCCATAAGCCAGTGATTCAGCGGTGCTTTTTTATTACATGCATAGTGCATGTGGTAGCCGCGTTTAGCAAACAAAGGCACCTGAATTCCCAGTTGATCCAACCAATACGATGACCAAGGCCCCATCGCCATCACCACCTGGTCAGCGTGTAAGCTTTCTTTGGTGGTTTGAATGAGCCATCCCGAGCCTTGCCGTGTTAAGCCTGTTAACGAAGCATGTTTAATGGCTCCTCCTTTGCATTTTACATCCGCGGCGTAAGCTTCGACCAGGGCGCCGGGATCTGTGACGGTCCAAGGCTGCTTCCAATGAATCGCCCCCACAATAGACGGAGACAAACTCGGCTCTCGCTGTGCAAGCTGTTGACGGTTTAACACATCAAATTCAACACCGAATAGCGCGCTGTCAGACGCTGTTTTTGTCAGTTCTTCATCAAGCGCTTTTTGGGTACGGAACAGTTTAAGGTAACCGGCTTTGCGAATTAACGCTTCCGCCCCCGCGGACCGTATCATCTCATCATGCGTATCGAGTGATTGCATTATCAAGGCTGCGTATTCAGGGACAAGCTTTCGATAATGCTTATCACTGGAGTAATGCCAATATTGCAATAACGCGCGAGCCGCTCGAATCACACTGCTAGGACGATAGCGAATATCCACCGCACGGTTCGGCAACACCCGCAGCAAAGTGGTGAGATCACGCGGAAAGGCATAGGGCCGAACGGCTTCACGTTGAATAATGCCTGCATTGCCAAACGATGTTTCTTGCCCTGGAGGCACGCGATCGATCAAGGTGACGGCATACCCCCGTTTAAGTAAATGCCAAGCCACGGATACACCAACCATTCCGGCCCCTAACACCACGACCTGCTTCGTCATACTTCACTCCCTGAATGATGTTATTTTTTGTTTTGTTGTTAAAACTGTTGAATTTTTACCCTTAAGTTACAAGCTTTGCGCCAGTAGCGATAGTGGTCAAGGGGGCTTAATAACGACAGTGGCCAAGATTGGGGGAATGAAGTGGTTGTTTCCACCCAAGGTCAAGTTGGGATAAAAAGCTCACTGCCAGATGAAGCCATTGCCGATGTAAAACGAATGGCTTTAACAAGCTGGGCGGCAGATCGTATTAGCTGATGAAAGCCAAAGAGCATTATATTGGCGATTTGTTTAGGCTAATTCCCGAACAAATCGAGGCGATTTCCCTTTAATCAGCGCATCGTGACCCCCATGTATTTCATATGTTTATCCGATAAGTGAGGCTCCATTGATGAATGCGTCCCCTTCACCGTTAAAAACACCCCCTTATACCACCAATGCAGAGGGAGAAACGCGCTGCGTCGGTGTTGAACTTGAATTGAGTGGTATGGAGCTAGACACCATTGCACAGCTCGTTGCAAAATATTTATCCCTGACGGTTGAGCATGGCGGCCGTTACGACCGAAAACTAACCGGTGACAATGCGGGTGATTGGATCATAGAGCTTGATTACGCCAAGCTAAAACGCCTTGGACGGAACGATCGAAGTGAGAAGACTCTCGCCAATCAAATTGACCAATCCGCGGAAGAAGTTTTAGCTTGGGCAGCTAAAATGGTCGTACCGGTCGAAATAGTCAGCCCACCGCTTCCGCTTGATCGACTTCAAGACGTCGATAGACTGATTGAGTTTCTGCGACAACAAGGTGCAGAAGGCACAGAGGACAGCCCTGTCTATGCATTTGGGATGCAGCTTAATCCCGAACTGCCCGACTTATCCGCTCACACCATTAATGCGCATCTGAAAGCATTTTTATGCTTGTATGATTGGCTAATTAAACGTACCGATATTGATTTATCCCGTCGTCTCACAAGCTATGTCGATCCCTTTCCAAAAGCGTATATCACGCGTGTTCTAGCGCACGATTATTGGCCCGATCGCGACACCTTGATTGCCGATTACCTTGCTGATAATCCGACGCGTAATCGTGCGCTAGATATGCTGCCACTCTTCACTCACCTCGATGAGAAACAAGTGAATCAGGCGCTCAATGATGGCCTGACAAAAGCGCGCCCCACGTTTCACTATCGTTTACCGGATAGCAAAGTAAGTCGTCCACAATGGGGGATCCATGAGGCATGGAATGATTGGGTAGAAGTAGAGAAACTTGCCGCAGATCCAGAACGACTGACAGCTTGCTGTGATGCTTATCTTGCTCACTTAAACGATCCATTATCACGCATTACCAATAACTGGGCGGAGAAAGTGAATACGCTATGGGTAGACCCATTATCGCAATAACCGGCCCCGACAAAGGTGCCTTCTTACCGCGTTTTTTCGTTGCCACCGCGGTGCGTCTTTATGGCGGGCAGCCCCTACAGTTGCGGCCAGGTTCAATATTTAAGCCTGATGATTATCACGGTGTGGTGATCACAGGCGGCCACGATGTTGAACCTGTGCTGTATGCTGCTGAGCCCGAAGTGAAACCAAACTACGATCCCGAACGTGATGAACTAGAGAGCGCAGTAATCAAAAGCGCGTTAGCCAGTCAAAAGCCGCTTTTAGGCATTTGCCGTGGTGCGCAACTTCTCAACATTTGCTTAGGCGGCACCTTGCACCAAAGCTTACGCGAACAGCGCAAGAAAACCTCTCATCGCTGGACAATATTCCCGATGAAAACCTTGTGTATATTGCGTGATGTTAACGGCCATATACAGCAACGGTTGGGGCAAGGTAGACGCAAAATAAACAGCCTACATAACCAAGCGATTAACGCGTTAGGCGAGGATTTAACGGTAAGCGCACGTGATTTAGATGGTATTGTGCAAGCGATTGAGTCGCCCAACCGCCCTTATACACTGGGCGTACAGTGGCATCCAGAATTTTTGCTTTACCTTGGCTGTCAGCGTACGCTGTTTAAGGGCCTAGTCGAGCACGCAACGCGCTTCCAGCAGCGACAAGCGGCATCTCAGTAAACATGGTTGTTATCTTGTGAAAAACAAAAACGCCGAGGCACATTCGCTCGGCGTTATCGATTTTACCCTTAGCAAAAAGTATCAATATACAAAGCTTCGACCTTATCTCGCGCCCACTGCGTTTTGCGCAAAAATTTAAGCGATGATTTAATAGATGGGTCATTATGAAAGCAATTCACACGAATACGCTGATAAAGACCGGACCAGCTATAGTGTTCTACCAGTCGCGTTAAAATGGTTTGTAAGCTAAGTCCGTGAAGTGGGTTATTCGGTTGTTCTTGCATACTCGTTCTCACGTTTTGGTTGGGCGCACAACGTACACGACTAGCCTCGCTAGCCAATAAAAGCGCTACTTTACGTGACGATGAAAAAAAAGGCGAGATCAACACCGGTAGCGCGCCAGCTTATAATCAAGGTTTAGCTGGCACCTAGGAAACCGTGTCACCGTGCAACATAATGTCATCTTGGGTAAAAAAGCGTTCCATGCTCATCATTCATTCCTGACGGTTAGGTAAGTTGACGCGATATAACGGGTTGATGGGCCGGTCAACAAAATAAGCCCACACATGGTCGTATACCGCATGCTGATTTGGATACGGCGCCAAGGCTTTTGCTTCATCGAGTGAGCACCAGCGAAACTCGGTGTGTTCATCATTAAGCGTGATGGCTTGGTTATCATCACACATCACCACAAACACAGGGATAAGCTCGATCACATTCACTGACGCTTCGTAAAACTGCTCCAAAAACTGCGCGTTATACAAGTCAGCCACCGTAATCTGGGTCTCTTCGCTAAACTCACGGACGATGGCGTCCACTCCGGTCTCACCCGCTTCAATCGAGCCCGCAACATGGCACCAGAAGCCACCTTTCACTCGCTTCATCAGCAGCATTTTTATTTCTCCCTCAATACGAGAGAGCGCCACGCCAGAAACCACAGAGGTATTCACTGGGATCATCATTTCTCCTCGGCTTCACATGCCGCCACTTTGGCGTAGACCACAGTACTAGAAATCGTGCCGCTAGGTAGGATACGGTCGTTGGTAAGCATCGCTTCTTGATGATACCCACAACGCTCGGCTACCGCGCGGCTGCGGGTATTTTCGTAGGCGGTTTTGATTTCGACACGCTTGGCATTAAGGTCATTAAACGCATACCGCTCTAGCGTCCTCACCGCTTCGCTCATATAGCCAAGGCCTTCTTTAGAGCTCCGCAGCCAATAGCCTATTTCAAAGTAAGGAATCGCGATATTACGGATCATTAAGCTGATCACACCCACCAGTTGCCCCGTCGACTTTTCAAAAATCGAGTAGCGTAGCTCATTAATAAACATGTCGAAGTCATCAATCGCTTGTTGGGTGTTTTCAATCGAGCTCGATTCGGTCAGCGCGTGCGGCAGCCAATCCATAAAAGGAGCAAGGGTGTGCTGGCTTTCCAACACGGCTTCTAAAATTAAAGGCTGATGGGCCATATTAGGCGCCACCAGCAACAGACGGTCACTGTCCAGTTGGTCTACGCGCGGGAAATCATCCATTAGTCAAACCAATTCCATGTGCTTATTCCAATTCCTATCATAGAACTAGGCTATCTCATTGATATTGAGAAATAAACATCCTTGTCTCTCTTGTTGTTTTAGTTCAGCGCCTTGACCATGGTGGTGGCGCCTGAAAAGCCGACTAACCATTTTAGGTGCGGAAAGCGCTCTTCTTTGGTAGCGACAAAGCCTTTGGCTTGATAAAGCTTGCGGGCTCTGGGGTTGCTATCAATGACATCTAATCGAACGCTTTCAAAGCCATGTGCTTGGGCATAATCGAGAATGGCATCCAGTAATTGGGAACCAATCCCCTGACCTCGYATCGCGCTATCAACAGCAATGCCATCCATCACCAATTCATTGTGTGCCGCTTTACGCTCAAACAGCGCCAATATCGCGCAGGCCCAAATGCCTTTGATGGTCCCCAAACTATCGATCAACTGTTTCGCGCCCATGCCCTGTGTCAATGCGCCGGCTTGGGTTTGAAACCCAGCTAACCCCACCACCTTGCCGTTTTGCATAGCGGCAAACGAAAAGTTTGGGACAAAACACTGAGACAACACCGCTACGCGCGCTGCCTGATTAGGGATTGCCCGTGCGAACTTCATTCCAAACGCCTGCTCATATAACTCAGCGACGTGTTGTGCTTGCTCAAACGGCCATCCTTGCCGAATCGCTACCTCCATTTCTTCCCTCGCAGTTAAAACCGGTACCGGAGGCTGGCTAGGCCATAGTGAAGCCAAGAAAAGTTATAGACTTCATCGTTGTCCGCCCCGCCTTCTAGGGTGCGATACCCCAGAGCGCCATACCAGCCATCGCCAAGGTGATACTCCAACATTAGCGCCGCATCGACTGCTCGCCCCATGGGTGACCACGCGCCTTCCACATCTAAGATCAACGCCGCGCGATCGGATAGACGATATTGACCATAGCCATGCAACAAGGGCACCACGCCAACGTTGGACTTCGTTGCTTTTGTTTCACCTTGCGCGAGGGTGATTTCAGCATCTCTCACCAAGGCGGCGGCACCGACGCCCCACTGCCAAGGGCCTTGATCGTAAAACGTCCAGCGGTATGTCGCGCGATAGGTATTGAATTGATAATCCGCATCAATGGCTTGCTCGGCGGCAAAGCGCTGATCCTGAAACTGGATGCTTTTTGACAGCGTGCCACGACCATCGACAGAGAGAGGCGCAAAGGTTAGGCGTACCGCGTGCTGGGGATTGAACTGATACGTGCCATACAAACGCAAGTAAGGCGTTGCGGATCGGCCGGTTAAATCGGTCATATCAAAGCGAGTGCCGGTATCTCCGGGGATGCTGACATCATTTTTGCTAAACGTCACCCCGCCGGTTTCAACGCGAAAATCCAACCCTTGCGCATAGGCCCCCGTTGATAGTAAACCGATAAACAACACACTCATGATTCGAGCTGTCTGTTTGCACATCGTGTGCAAATCTGAACCTGCCCTAAGCCATTGTCGCTTGATCACATGGCGGTGAATGGTCTCGCTGGTCTCAGCAAGAAATTCGTCTTCGGTGCCCGTGAACTTTATTTGTTGGTCAGGTAACGATACCTGGCGAACACCCTCTATGTCTTTACTCGTTAGCGGAGCGACGCTTATCTTGGTGAGCTTACTCGCAGTGACTTCTGGCATGCTAATTTTCATCATCCTTGTTATCGATATAGGGCTTGTACATAAGTGTTAGCAGTCAATGCTGAGCACTTCTAGTCAGGGAGCACCGAACAACGCGCTGCTCCCTTAAAGAGCGGACATAAAAAAGGGAGCCCTGTTTAACAGTCCTCCCTTATCATAGCTTGCCAGTTAGCTTAAATCACTGACAGTTCAACCTTAATATTACCGCGGGTCGCATTAGAGTACGGGCATACTTGGTGCGCTTGCTCGACCAATGAAACCATACCGGTGAGTGACCTATCGATAAGAAAGCCAAACTATTACTTGGTCGTTGCCCTCTTTACTGACACAATCGGTGCTGTTACCTCGATATGAACGGACAACAATGAAACTTTTAGCTCGCAACCTTGCACGCACCACCACCGAACAAGAACTCCGTCAGCTGTTTTCTGAACACGGCGACGTCACCGACTGCAATCTGGTGCTGGATCAAGAGACTGGCGAATCCAAAGGCTTTGCTTTTGTGACTATGCCTGACGATGCCCAGGCCAACGCTGCAATTGCCGCACTGAACCTGGCCAGCGTTGCAAAGAGCAAAATCCGCGTGAAAATCGCGAACTAAGCAAAAGCAGCCCTTTGCACTTACATTGGCTGTGAGGCGGGAACGATAGCCAACACGATCACCCGTGTTGGCTTTTGTTTATGGTTGCCAAGCATTAATAACGTATAAGCGTCATCAAACCATAGCTGATTGACAGCCTACGTCCGACTCGTCACTATCAAGCTTTCGGCATGTAGTGACGCTCGAGCAATCAAGATGGCAAAACCGAATAAAAAAGGCCCCACCAAAACCATCGATATTTTCTGTAAACGCTGTAACGCACAGCTGTTCAAATACCGAAAAGGTGGTAAAGGCGCTTTGGTGAAGTGCTTTAAAGAAAGGATTGTTGAGGATGCCACCACCACGCCGTGTTACTGCCCTCAATGCGAACAGCCCTTTGCGCGTGACACCCTAATGCGAGGCACACCAGCCTACAAATTCATAGGCGGTAAAGTATGGTTCAAATGAAGATAACCCTTTAGGCGATACCTTAGGGGCGCAAGTCGATAATATCGATTTATTCCAGTTTTCCGAGGCTGAATTTGCGGCGCTGTCACGGAAAACGCATGAACATCCGCGTCATGAAAGGCTTCCCAGCACGGTCGCCAAGTACTCTTGGTCCATCGCGCACATCATTTGCTTGCGTTGAATACCGGCTTTGAAACTCTTCTCTTGCTTTAATAAATTCAAAACCATTTGCCTTATTCGTACAAAAACTTCAGCTCGGTCATCTACCCTAATTCGACATGCATCTTTTTTTAATCCAACATCGAGTTGCCAATGCATTGATTCAATTAACCAATGCGAGCGAGTGGCATCATGAAGCTCTTTCGCTGTTAGTGATTTTGAGCTTATATAATAGCGAGCTAAAATATCTGACTCTTCATCGTGTTTTCCTTCTTGTCGAACACTCACCATGATGCCCATCGTTTTTAGTTCAGGCCAATCATAAACCAAATCACCTAATACACTTAAATCGGTATTGATGAGTGCACATCGTGTTTCTAAACGTCCATGCGATTTTTCGCTGACAACCCATGGCATCTATCGTAATTAAACAGCCAGAAATGTCTATCAATTCCAGCAGCTTATGCATTTCAGTGATCTCATTGGTTTTACTATTTACTTTTGACTGTCCGAGGCATACACCATTTGCGGTTGCGAACGCATTAACCCTATGAATCGCAGCTTGGTCTGTTGCTCGGTTATATGAACCCTTCAGTGTTTTTCCATCAATGGCAACTACTTCACCATCCGTTAATTCATGACACGATTTCATCCATTCTATGAAGGCTTTTTGTAATGTTTTTGTACTGATGGTTCCCATCACTCTTGCAATCGTATCTGCCGAGGGTGATGTTTTACCTGAGAAGCCAAAGCGTAATAAAAAATCACGCTGCTTACGTCCATAATCACTAATACCTTTCCAGGTATCATGACCAGACAACACCGCACAAATCGTTATCAAAATAATATCTGATAACGTATGTTCAACTTTATCTTCTTGGCGAATGTCTCTAATGGAAACGAAATGCATAAATGGACTTTTATCTTCTGTCATTTTTAATCTCCTAAACGTTAGGAGACCATTAAATCGCACTAAAAATGATCAACAAATTGATCCTTTATTTTCACTTATTTTAATTAATAAATATGGCATAACGCACGGTTTTCAGCCCTAAGTAAYAACTTAGTCATTAAGTTGCTAGCCCAGGCGTGGCGCGGATCTTCATGCGTTTTCCCTGGCGGCATCCAACAGGCCTTAAAAATGTCCATTGTGGTAGTAGCCTATCAAAAACCTTGTTAGCTTTTCATGTCCTAATGTCCAAAATGTTAGCGAGCGCTTATTCTGTGGGTCTGGTAAGGGGGCGTTGGCTTGAGTCTAGGGGCTTGTATAGGGGCGCCTTAAAAATCAGTCGATGGGGCTTTTTGTTGTTTACGTTGAAAAAATCAGCCAAGCGGTCTTTTTTTACCCGACTTTTCTGTGTATTTCACTAAATTTGTCCAACAAAATGTGATTAAGGTTGGTATAATTTCCACCATATTAACCCTCTGCACGCGCTGTCGGACATTTGTGCTGTGAATATAGACGTCAATAACCTCCTGCTTCAAAACGATATTTTACTCCTTTTTGTGGTGCTCGCGCTCGGCCTGGCCGTCGGAAAGATCAAAATTGGTAGTGTGCAACTCGGTGGATCCATCGGCGTGTTGTTGACCGCAATCATTTTTGGTAATGCCGGGTTTACCTTCTCGCCCGACGCACTCAGCATCGGCTTTATGTTGTTTATCTACTGTGTCGGTATCGAGGCAGGGCCGAACTTTTTTGGCGTGTTTTTCCGTGACGGAAAATCTTACCTATTGCTCGCGCTCACCGTGTTGTTAAGCGCCATTGGGTTGACGTTGTTTTTTCAAGATCAGTTAGGTCTGGATACCAGTATTGCCACTGGCATGATGGCAGGCGCACTCACCGCTACTCCGGTGCTCGTGGGCGCGAAAGATGCGCTTAACTCTGGCTTAACCGGCACCGATGGCGAGCAGCTGGGGATGATGATCGATAACCTCAGTGTCGGCTATGCCATGGCCTACCTTACCGGTTTGGTGAGTTTGATTGTGCTTGCCAAGTTAATGCCTAAGCTGCAACGCCATAACCTGGAGCACTCGGCCCAGCAAATTGCGATTGAGCGCGGGTTAGGCAGTGAGTCACAGCGTAAAGTGTATCTGCCTATTATTCGCGCCTATCGGGTTGGCCCAGAGCTGATTGATTGGATTGATGGCCGTAATCTGCGTGAGCTGGGTATTTATCGCCAAACCGGCTGTTATATCGAGCGGATTCGCCGTAATGGCATTTTGGCTAATCCCGATGGCGATGCCATTTTGCAGCAAGGGGACGAGATTGCCTTAGTGGGCTACCCAGACAGCCATGCGCGCCTCGACCCCAGTTTTAGAAACGGTAAAGAAGTGTTTGATCGTGACTTGCTTGATTTGCGCATCGTCGAAGAAGAAATCGTGGTGAAAAACGACAGTGTGGCGCAAAAAAAGCTGTCCGATCTTAGCTTGTCGGAATATGGCTGCTTTTTAAACCGCGTGGTACGCGCGCAAGTCGAGATGCCGATGGACCAAGGCATTATTCTGAATAAAGGCGATGTGTTGCAAATCAGTGGCGAGAAAAGCCGCGTCAAAGGGCTAGCGGATCGGATTGGTTTTATCTCGATTCATAGCCAGATGTCGGATTTGCTCGCGTTTTGTTGCTTCTTTATTCTGGGGCTTGGGTTGGGGATGATCACCCTCACCTTTGGCCAAGTGACCTTTGGGCTGGGTAATGCCGCCGGCTTGCTGCTGGCAGGGATCAGCCTTGGCTTTTTACGCGCCAACCACCCTACCTTCGGCTATGTGCCACAAGGGGCGCTGAATATGGTCAAAGATTTGGGCTTGATGACCTTTATGGCCGGGATTGGTCTGAGTGCCGGTAGCCGACTATTTGACTACATCGCGGATATGGGCTTTTCGGTGATTTTAGCCAGCATTGTGATTAGCGTGATCCCCGTGATTATTGCTTATCTGGTGGGGGCCTATGTGCTTAAAATGAACCGCGCCTTATTGTTTGGTGCGATTATTGGCGCACGCACCTGTGCCCCGGCGATGGATATGATCAATGAGCACGCGCGCAGTACCATTCCAGCACTGGGCTACGCCGGCACCTATGCGATTGCCAACGTGATCCTGACACTCGCCGGCACCTTAATGATTATTTTGGTGTAAGCCGTCGAAGAGAACGACGTCACGTCAGGCACAATTCAGCCAACAAAACTTATAATCAAGGCGTCCAACCATGGGCGCTTTTTTGTTTTAAAGAGGCTTTTATGCAGGTATTGATTATTGAAGATGATTCGATTTTAAGTCATCACCTAAACACTGAGCTCACTGAGCTTGGGCACCATGTTCGCTGTGCCAAGACGGCGAGCGAGGGGCTGTATTTTGCCGATCAATACCCCAACGATATTGCCGTTGTTGATTTGGGCCTACCCGATCAAGATGGGATCAGCTTGATTCGGGATATTCGCGCCAAGGGCTTGCGCCTGCCTATTTTGGTGCTGACCGCACGGGCGAACTGGCAAGACAAAGTCACGGGACTAGATGCTGGCGCTGATGATTACTTGGTTAAGCCGTTTCAAAAGCCGGAGCTGGTTGCCCGCCTCAATGCCTTGGTGCGCCGAAGTGCTGGCTTTGTCAAACCCACGATTACCGCCGGTGGCATTGAGCTCGATTTGTTAGCCAAAGCGGTGACGGTGAACGGCCAGCCACTTGAGTTAACCGCGTTTGAGTATGACTTGTTTGAGTATTTGATGCGTCATAGCCGTGAGGTGATTTCCAAGCAGCGCTTGCTCGATGTGCTGTATCACGATCAAGATGGCGATCCGAACACCATTGAAGTGATGATCAGTCGCCTGCGCAAAAAGCTGCTCCAAAGCGGCCATAGAAACCCGATCTCGACCGTGCGAGGTCAAGGGTATCTTTTTGAAATTCAAGCTGAGTGAATCATGAAACTAGGCCAATTTACCTTATGCCGTTGTCGACCAAGATTGCGCACCCGAGTGCTTGCGACGTCTATCGGTATCATACTGGTTTTTTCTATCGCCCTAGCCGCTTTAATTAATAAGCTCTATCAACAAAGCTCGATAGCCGCTTATTCTCGCGATCTGGCCTCACAAGTTCCCATGGTCATGGCGCAACTGAGTAAAGATGGATTGATTCGCGCCGATGAGCTCACGGCGTGGATCCAATCGCTGGACCCGTCTAGCTCTGATTACATGTCTGTACTGTGCTCCCCAGACAACCACACGCTGTGGTCTTCTCGCGATGTGCGAGCCTTTGATATTGATGACATTTGTACCCTGTTTCCTCAACAAGCGAAAAAACCGCAATATTTGTCAATTGCTGGCTTTAGTGTGGTCGCACAGCAGTTATCGTCCGATCGGCAACCGGGTGACAGTAACAATCGCTTGTTTGTGCTGCGCAACGTAGATATGCAAAAACAACAGTTAGCTGATTTAGAGACAGAGACCTGGTTTTATATCAGTTTGCTGTTTCTTTCGGCCTCTGCCATGGTAATCGCCGCCTGCCATTGGAGTTTTTCTCCGCTGCGCCGATTGGCACGAGAGCTGATTGCGATTACCGAATCACGGCAAAAAACCTTGGACGATGATTATCCTGATGAGCTGCAAGATGTTACCCAAGCGCTTAACCGGATGATCACCCAACGCGAGAAGCAAAAAACGCGCTATCGTCACGCGATGGATGATTTGGCCCACAGTTTAAAAACGCGCTTGTCGGCCACCAACGCCTTGTTAGACGACAATCGCTTATCGCGTGAAGTACTGAACAAACGGATCCTAGAGCAAGTCAGCCAAATGGATGACATGGTGCAGTATCAACTAAAACGCGCGTTGGTGGGGCAATGTGGGTTAAAACGCGAAGCTAGTCCACTGTCTGCGCCTATCGATAGCTTGGCCGGGATGTTAGATAAAGCGTATCGCGATAAACCGGTTAAAGTGATCCGCGCATTTGATCAACACGCCTCTTTGCCGATACACCACAGTGATTTGATGGAGTTACTCGGTAACTTGTTAGAAAACGCCTATCGATTCTGCCTCGAGCAAGTGAAAGTGCGCGTAGAGGATCAAGGCGAGGTGTTTCAGCTTATCATTGAAGATGACGGCCCTGGGGTGCCAGAGTGCTATCGAGAGAGCATATTTCAACGCGGCGTGCGCGCCGATCAACTGAACCCGGGCACCGGAATTGGCTTGGCGGTCTGCGATGAAATTATCGCTAGTTACGATGGTAATATCCACGTCACGGACTCGGTATTACAAGGCGCGGCATTTGTGTTGACTATTCCTAAACGCTAAACGACAAAACGCAGCCTTAACGGGGCTGCGTTTTTTGTTGCGTGCTGTCGCGCGTTTTTGTCGCTGGTGCGTTGGCGATATCGGTCGTTAGGGCTTAGTCGCCATCAGGATCGGCCAGCAAATCGTCTTTGGCTGCCATCATATATTGATACATCGACCAGTACGTTAGGCCTGCTGCGACATACAAAGCAATATACCCTAACCACTCAATCCAAGGGGCGCCATGCCACAACAGCATGGTCAGTGCGAACATTTGCGAGCCGGTTTTAAATTTACCTACCCAAGACACCGCGACACTGGCACGTTTGCCGATTTCGGCCATCCACTCTCGCAATGCAGAAATAATCACTTCGCGCGCAATCATGGTGGCAGCGGGAATCGTGACCCAAATAGACGCATAGTGCTCGACAATCAACACCATGGCAATCGCCACCATCACTTTGTCCGCAACGGGATCGAGAAATGCGCCAAATCGAGTCGATTGTTTTAAACGGCGTGCTAAATAGCCATCTAACCAATCCGTCGCCCCCGCAATGATAAAAATCAGTGCCGCCACAAACGGCGCCCACGCGTAGGGAAGATAATAAGCAACAACAAAGACCGGGATCAGCGCAATGCGCAAAAAGGTCAGAATGGTAGGTATATTTAGACGCATGCTCAGCTTTTTATTTTAGGAGTAACTAGGTTATGGTGCCCCATTGCCGCTAACCTTGCAATGAGGAATGAATTTTCTCTGCCAATGTTGCACTGATGCCTGGCACTTTGGCGATTTCTTCGACACTGGCGTTTTTCAGCTCTTGGAGCCCGCCGAGGTATTTGAGTAGTGCTTGGCGGCGTTTCGGGCCAATCCCGTCGATTTGTGTGAGTACACTCTGTTTGCGTGCTTTGCCTCGTGCGGCGCGGTGTCCGGCAATCGCATGGTCGTGACTTTCGTCACGAATATGTTGAATCAGGTGCAAGGCTGGCGAGTCGGACGGCAGCGAAAATTCTTCGCCTGAGATCTTAATTAAGGTTTCTAGCCCAGGTCGACGGCTGGTGCCTTTTGCCACACCTAATATCAGCGGGTTAATCGGCCAGTCAGCGATTAGGGGTTCAAGCACTTCCCAGGCGCGGTTAAGCTGCCCTTTGCCGCCGTCAATCACGATAATGTCGGGGATTTTTTCCGGCTCAACTTGCTTACTATACCGACGCGTCAGCACTTGCGCCAWCGCCGCATAATCATCACCGCCGGTGATCCCTTCAATATTATAACGGCGGTACTCTTTTTTCAGGGGGCCATCTTGATTGAACACCACACAAGAGGCGACCGTTTTTTCTCCCATGGTGTGGCTAATATCAAAACACTCCATCCGTTTAACCGGCTCCAAGCCCAAGGTTTGTTGTAGCGTCTGATAACGGTGTTGGATGGTCATCCGATGATTGATTTTACTGGTCAAGGCGGTGCGCGCATTGGTGTTAGCCAACTTTAAGAATCGCGCTCTAGCGCCCCTTGGTCGACTTTGTAGCTGGACGTTGCGCCCGGCGATTTCACTCAGGGTCGTCGATAGCCAGCCAAGATCATCGCCAATATCGTCTGAAATCAGAATATGGCTTGGAATAGTGCGCCCTTCTGCTTGCGCCAAGTAAAACTGGCTGACAAAGCTTGAAACCACTTCACCGGGCTCGGTTTCTGCCGGCATTTTAGGGAAATGGCTGCGGCTGCCCAGCACTTTGCCTTGGCGTAAAAAGAGCACATGGATACAGGCGACACCATTTTCGACCGCAAAGCCAATCACATCCAGATCATCGTCACTGTCTTGCGAGACAAATTGTTGCTCTTGCACGCGCCGCAACGCTTGAATTTGATCGCGGTACTCGGCGGCCTTTTCAAATTGCAGCTGTTGGCTGGCAGTTTCCATCTTGGCGACCAAGCTGTCGATCACTTCGCGATCTTTGCCTTGTAAAAACATGCGGGCAAAATTGACCTGCTCGGCATACTCTTCATCACTGATCAACCCAGACACACACGGCCCGGCACAGCGGCCAATTTGATACATTAAACACGGACGGCTGCGGTTGGCATACACCGAGTCTTCACACTGGCGAACAGGAAAGATTTTCTGCAATAAGTGCAGGCTTTTACGCACCGCGTTGGCATCGGGAAACGGGCCAAAATATTCGCCCTTTTTCTTTTTCGCGCCACGATGGATCGCCAGCCGTGGGTGCTCATGGCCACTGAGGTAAATGTACGGGTAGGTTTTATCATCACGCAGCAAGACGTTGTATTTTGGACGATGCTGCTTGATCAGGTTGTGCTCAAGAATTAACGCTTCGGTTTCAGTGTGGGTGACGGTGACTTCCACATCAGCAATGTGACGGACAAGTGCTTTGGTTTTCTCACTCGACACCTGAAGCCGGAAGTAACTGGCTAATCGCTTGCTGAGATCTTTCGCTTTACCCACATAAATGATCTCACCGGTGGCGTTCATCATTCGATAAACGCCTGGCTGGTGAGGCACGGTTTTAAGAAAACTCTTGGCATCAAAGGTGTTTGGCACTGCGCGATCTCGTACTGCTTAACTTCGCTTTAAAGGCTTTCGGTATCTAACATGCCGTGACGAATAGCAAGGTGGGTTAGCTCCACATCACCGTTGATATCTAGCTTGCTAAATAAGCGATAGCGGTAACTGTTCACCGTCTTTGGACTGAGGTTTAACTGCTCTGAAATATCGGTCACTTTTTGCCCTTTGGTGATCATTAACATGATCTGCAGTTCGCGCTCTGACAGCTCTTTGAAAGGATTATCAGAAGAGGTAGAAAACTGACTCAGCGCCATTTGCTGGGCAATATCAGGTGAAATGTAGCGTTGGCCACTGTTCACCATGCGGATCGCATTAACGACTTCATCAGCCCCCGCGCCCTTGGTGAGATACCCTGCCGCACCGGCTTGCATCACCTTGGTTGGGAACGGATTTTCAGTGTGAATTGTGAGCACAATAATTTTGGCGTCTGGCGAGTAGCGAAGCAACTTACGTGTGGCCTCTAACCCGCCGATACCTGGCATATTCATGTCCATCAGGACAATATCGGCGTGATTTTGCCGGCACCACTTGAGTGCGGCTTCACCGCTGTCGGCTTCCCCTACCACTTTTATGCCACGAACATCTTCTAAAAGACGTCGAATCCCTGTGCGAACCAGCTCGTGATCATCTACAAGAAAAACATTGATCAAACTTGTATCTCCACTTGGTTTGGTTCGCCAACATGCTGCGTAAACGCAACGGTTGGACTTGTCTTACGCATTTCTTAAGTTTTACCACGGATGAAAAGGCAACAACAGAGCAGATGTGTCGAATCACAAATATTCATACATTAAGCTGATAAAAAACAACCAAAGTGACGAGATCGTCGCCAATATGGCGACAACCTCACCAGCCTCTCGGCCATACCCCAGGTAGCGTGTTGATGATGTGTCAGTAATTTTCCACACCAGATGTACGCGCTTTCCGTGTGTCGTTATGCCAGCACATGGTTACAGCGCCAAACATAGGTACTTCATTTCGAGGTATTCATCCAAGCCCCATTGCGATCCTTCGCGTCCTAACCCAGATTGTTTGACCCCTCCGAACGGTGCTACCGCCGTTGAGATCAAACCGGTATTAATCCCCACCATGCCATATTCCAGCGCTTCGGCAACGCGGTGTACACGGCTGATGTCACGGGCATAAAAATACGAGGCTAAGCCAAATTCGGTATCGTTGGCCATGGCGATGGCTTCCGCTTCATCGTCGAAAGCGAACAGCGGTGCGACAGGACCAAAGGTCTCTTCTTTCGCAATCCGCATCGCCGAGGTCGCGTGTTTAATCACCGCCGGTTGGATGAAGTTGTCGCCTAAATCGGGGCAGTCACCCCCCAATAAAATCTCACCACCGTGTTGCTGGGCATCGTCCAGGTGTGCTTTTACTTTGTCGATGGCACCACGATTAATCAACGGACCAATGTCAACGTTGCTGTCAGTACCCTGCCCGACGCGCAATTGGCTCACTGCCTGGGTGAATTTTTCAGCAAATGCGTCATAAATACGCGATTGCACGTAAATACGATTCACGCACACGCATGTTTGTCCCGCGTTACGGAATTTAGCGGCAATTGCCCCTTCTACGGCGGCATCAATATCGGCGTCATCAAAGACAATGAATGGGGCGTTACCGCCAAGCTCCAACGACAGCTTTTTAATGCTTGGCGCACATTTTTCCATTAGCTGCGCGCCAATGTCGGTCGAGCCGGTAAAGGAGAGTTTACGCACACGTTCATCGGCACATAAGGTATCTGCAATCGGACCCGCCGTCCCGGTGATAATGCTTAGCACGCCAGCAGGTACGCCGGCACGCTGCGCTAATTCACCCAACGCCAACGCTGATAAAGGGGTGTCGCTGGCCGGTTTGACCACCATGGTACAACCGGCAGCAAGCGCGGCCGCTGCTTTACGGGTGATCATGGCGGCGGGGAAATTCCAAGGCGTGATGGCTGCTGTCACACCTATGGGCTGCTTGATCACGGAGATGCGTTTATCGGCCTGCTCGGCAGGAATAGTTGCGCCATTCACACGTTTGGCTTCTTCAGCAAACCATTGCAAAAACGACGCGGCGTATTGGATCTCACCGGCAGATTCTTTCAGCGGTTTGCCCTGCTCCGCGGTCATGATCGCGGCTAAGTCCTCGGTATGCTCGAGCATGAGCTCATACCAGCGATAGAGGATCTCAGCTCGAGCTTTGGCGGTAAGTGATCGCCACTCGGGCAAGGCGGCGTCGGCAGCATCAATCGCACGACGTGTTTCCTCCGCCCCCATATTGGGCACCATTGCCAAGCACTCACCGTTAGCAGGGTTCGTGACTGAACGTGTGGTTTGATGATTGGCATCAACCCATTGGCCATTGATTAAGGCCTGAGATTTGAGTAGCGCCTGATCGTGAAGCTGCATAATGGCTCCTTTTTTGTGTCAAAAGGCTGGCGAGTTCGCTTGAATCTTGATAGCACCTTGCCAGCTCACCTTTGGCACGGCAAGATAATCACTGAGATTAACCAGCATAAGCCTGTAAACGCCCAATGTCTGCTCAAATAGGCAACAGACGAAGCGAAAATAATAATAAGGCTTATCCTTCCGGCGCAAACACAGCTGGCCCTTCAACAGAAAAAGGATGCTCTATGCGTATTTTTAGTCAGTTCGATAGCGGGAATATTCGCGTTCTGAATGATAGCGACATCAATAATATCCAGCTTGCCATTCATCATGACAATCAATCTGAATTTTATCAGTGGTTCCATTTTCGCTTAGAAGCGGACGTGGATCAGGCTCATACACTCCACATTCAACAGCTCGCTGGGTCGGCCTATCCTGAAGGCTGGAAAGATTACCAAGCCGTTGCCTCATATGACCGCGATACCTGGTTCCGCGTGCCAACCGAGTTTGATGGCGACACCTTGACGATTAAGGTCACGCCGCAACATGGTTCGATGTACTTTGCCTACTTCGCGCCTTATAGCTATGAACGCCATTTGGATCTCATTCACCAGGCGCAGACCTATCCACAGTGCCAGCTCGAAACGCTAGGACAAACCTTAGATGGTCGTGATATTAGTTTGTTGAAAATCCGCGCGGATTTAAGCGAGTCTGCCCAACCGAAAACGCCCATTTGGCTAATTGCGCGCCAGCATCCCGGCGAAAGCATGGCGGAGTGGTTTATGGAAGGTTTACTCGACCGATTGCTTGACGACACCGATACCACTGCACAGGCATTACTAGAAAAAGCTGATTTTTATGTGGTGCCGAATATGAATCCCGACGGCAGTGTGCGCGGCCACCTACGCACTAATGCGGTGGGCGCAAACTTGAACCGCGAGTGGCAGTCGCCCACCCTTGAACGCAGCCCCGAGGTGTATCATGTTCGTGCTCGTATGGAGCAAACTGGGGTAAAAATGTGTTTGGATATCCACGGTGACGAGGCGATTCCTTATAACTTTGTCGCCGGCTGTGAGGGCATCCCCTCTTATGATGCGCGCATGGCAGACTTGGAAGACAGATTTAAGCGTACGCTGCTTACCGTGACGCCGGAGTTTCAAGACGAGCACGGCTATGAAAAAGATGCACCAGGCAAAGCGAACTTAACCGTTGGCTCAAATTGGATTGGTGAGCGCTTTAAGTGTTTGTCGTACACGGTCGAAATGCCGTTTAAAGATCATAACAATCACCCCGATCCTGACTTTGGCTGGTCACCCGCGCGCAGCCAAGCATTTGGCCGAGACATGCTCAGCGCAATCCTTGGCGTGGTTGATGGCCTTTAACAAGGCTAGCTAGCAAGCGGTAAGGCAAAAGAAAACGAGCCGGTGACACTGTCATCGGCTTTTTCTATTTAAGTGATTGATTATTTCAACTTGGGCTATCACACAAAGGCGCTTACATTAGGGGTAAATCATTCAACGAGGACGCACAATGACAACTCTTACCTCGCGCTGCCCCCACTGCCAAGCAACCAACCGTATTCCTGAAGCGCGCATTAATGACGCACCTAACTGTGGTAAGTGTCAATCGGCACTGCTCGATGGCAAGCCTATCGAAGGCACTACAGATAACTTTGCCGCTTTATTAAATAGCGACAAGCCGGTTGTCGTCGATTTCTGGGCTACCTGGTGCGGCCCCTGTCAAAGCTTTGCACCCGCTTTTGAAGCAGTGGCAGAGCAGGAATCAGGTCGTGCCCGTTTTGTGAAAATTGATACAGAGGCCCAACAAGCCCTCGCGGCGCAATATCGCATTCGTAGCATTCCGACCCTGATGGTGTTTAAAAACGGCGAACGGGTTGATGTCTTAAATGGTGCTTTGCCACAAAATGCGTTCAGCGACTGGGTCAACCAGCACCTTAGCTAATCATGCGCTATCGGTTTATCGCCGTTTTTCCATCGTGTGATTCTGGCGCAGCGCTATGCCTTGAGTGCTGCGCTATACCTTGAGTGCTGCGCCTTGTTTTACCGCACGGATCGCCACATTGGTATTGATGTCTTTCACCATGGCGAGCGTTTGCAGCTGACGCATAAAGGCTTCGTAGTGCGGCAGATCGCGACTAACTACTTCCAGTAAATAATCATACGTGCCCGATATCACATGGCCGTTAATCACTTCATCCATTTCCACTAGCGCATGCTCAAAGGTAACAATTGCCTCTTCTCGGTGGTTACTCAGGCTGACATTGACAAAAAATGTCATGTTTAGCCCAATCCGCTGACGGTTGAGTGTGACCTGGTATGAGGCAATGATCCCATCAGCCTCAAGCTTTTTAATCCGTCTTGCGCACGGCGAAAACGAGAGCCCAACCGCATCGGCTATCTCGGCAACAGTACGGCGCGCATCATCCTGCAATAACGCAAGAATCGCTTTGTCTTTATTGTCCAAACCGCCTCCTTGATGGTTTTTATTAATTTATAGCCATAAAAAGATGATAATCGCTAATCCTGGCTTAAATCATCCTTTATTTTGCCACCAATCTCTTCTTTGACGCTGTCACACTTAAATAACGAATCGACAAGGAAGTGATTAATGATGCCTGCACCTTCACAACGTTTATTGGGTATGCTTGCCATGGGCTTGACCGTGACCATCTGGGCAAGCTTATTTATTTCATTACGTCAGGCCAGCCAATCGGTATTGACCAGTGGCGATATTGCCTTATTGCGCTTCTTACCCGCCGCGTTGTTATTTGGTTGGTTGAGTCGTCATCGAGTACGCCATATTGTCACTACCCCCAAACGTTATCTGTTTGCGATTGCATTTGGCGCAGGGTTACCGTTTTATCTGCTGGCTGCCACGGGGATGCAGTTTGCGCCTGTGGCTGACGGAGCCTCATTAATACCTGGGATCTTACCACTGTTTGTTTCCACCATTGCTTGGACTGTTTATGGCGAATCGCTCTCCATGGGACGACGATTAGGCATTAGTTTGATTGTGCTCGGTATTGGCGCATTTTTATGGCACTCCTTGTTCTTTTCACCTTGGCCTGTCACCCAAGGCCATCTGATTTTGCTCGCAGCCAGTATCAGTTGGGCCTGGTTTACCATTGGCGTACGCGTGACAGGATTAAGTGCTGCGGAAGCCGGTGCGGTATTAGCGATATCGGCTGTATTACTGCTGCCGGTGGGCGTATTGAGTGGGCTTATTTCGTTTAACCTACTCCAAGCGCCATTCGATGAACTTGGTTATCACATTCTTGCTCAAGGCTTGGGCGTGGGGATTATTGCCAACTACAGCTACGCCTTTGCCATTCGCCGGTTAGGAGCTGAAATGAGTGCCGCGATGGGGGCATTTACGCCTGTGGTGGCCGCGTTAATGGCCATACCGGTTTTCGGTGAAACGGTTAGCATACTCACTCTGGCGGCGATGGCGTTGATCGTGCTTGGCGCTGTGTTAGCCAGTGACGTGATCAAATGGCGTCGTGCACAAACAAAAAGCGACCCGCAGGCCGCTTAAACATGTTATCTATCATTCGCCAGCATGATTTGATGCTGGCTGTGGTCGAGCATGAAAAAGCGCCCGTTATAAGTGATCACCACGACGCAAGGCATCAATGCGTTTTTCTAGCGGCGGGTGCGTCATAAACAACTCGCTCAGTGTTTTCTTGCCGTTGATACCGAACGCCATCATCGATCCTTCTAGCTTTGGCTCTTGGCTCACTTTTAAGCGCTCAAGTGCTGCAATCATTTTCTGTTTGCCCACCAGCTGCGCAGATCCGGCATCAGCACGGAATTCACGATGACGGCTAAACCACATGGTGAGGATGCTGGCCAGAATACCAAAGACGATTTCCAACACGGAAGAGATCAGGAAATACATCATCCAGTTGCCGCCGCCTTCGCCTTCTTCGTCACTATTATTCATGCCACTGACTGCCCCTGCGATCACACGTGAAATAAAGATCACGAAGGTGTTCACGACGCCTTGCATTAAGGTCATGGTGATCATGTCACCATTAGCAATGTGACTGATTTCATGCGCCAGTACCGCTTCGGCTTCATCGCGTGTCATGTTTTGCATTAACCCGGTCGAGACCGCCACGACAGAATCGTTACGCTTAGCACCGGTGGCAAAGGCGTTGATATCGGGTGAGTTATAAATCGCGACCGTTGGCATGCCAATCCCAGCACGTTGTGCTTGTTGGCTCACGGTGTTCATTAGCCAGTGCTCGGTTTCGTTACGTGGATGCTCAATCACTTGCGCGCCGACAGAACGAAGCGCCATCGATTTAGACATCAGTAGCGAAATGATCGAACCACCAAAACCGAAGACGGCCGCCAGCACTAGCAGTCCAGACAAGCTCCCCGGCTGCATGCCAGTCACGGCATAAATAATATTTAGCACAATGCTAAATACAATCAGTACCGCAAAGTTGGTAGCAAGAAATAATCCTATGCGTTTCATTATGTCTCTCCGTCGCTTAAACCCAGTGTTCAGCGCTTGCTTGTTGTATTGGTAGAAGTTGTATTGGTGGACGTTGTATTAGTAAAAAATCGTATTGGTGAAAGCTGTATTGATGAAAATAGTATGGGCATTCAAGATAAAAACAATCCTTTGATGCATTTTGTTACCAATAAAGTGATGTCGTCATCAAGCTCCGACCAGTTAGTGTGGCACGTTATTCCCATCTAATCTAAACAAAATGTGACTTCTCGCCAAGCTATATAT